>JBILFS010000122.1:0-6145 GCA_044351455.1 Paludibacter sp.
TGTCGAAAATATTCGATAGGTTTTATCAACATGGTGCAAATGCTGATTCATACGAAAATGGTTTTGGAATTGGGTTGTCGTTGACAAAAAATTTAATGGAACTACACAAAGGAACTATTTCAGTAACCAGTGAAATAAATAAAGGTTCTGTATTTACAATTAGTTTACCTTTGAATGAGTCTGTTTACTCTGCGAATGATAAAGCCGATAAGGTAATATGGAAAACCGATTTCAATGCAACTTACTATGGTATAGAAAATCCGGAAACCGAAGCCGATGTTGAAAAATTATTGAATGAACATACAGAAGACACTGATCCTGAAAAATTCACTATTCTCTATATTGATGATAACAAAGAACTTATAGATAATATTGGTGATTACTTATCCGAAACGTATAATGTAATTACTGCTACAAATGGCAAAATTGGCTTTGAAAAAGCAACTCTTTTTCAACCGGATATAATAATTAGTGACATCGTTATGCCGGTAATGGATGGTTTTGAATTATGTAGTCTCATTAAATCAGATATTAACACTTCACATATTCCGGTTATACTTTTAACTGCCAGAGGAGATTCGGACAGTCAGTATAAGGGTGTTGAAATCGGAGCTGATTATTTTATTCCTAAGCCATTTAACATTAAACTTCTCTTACTAACAATTAAAAATTTGATTGAATCGAGAGAAAAGCTGCGGAAACTATTTATTTCAAATCAATATACAGATCCTAAAGAAATTACCACAAACAGCAGGGACGAACAGTTTATGGATAAGTTGCTACAATATGTTGAAGAACATATTGGCGAAGATGATTTGAATATTAAATATATAGCTGACACTTTTGCTATGAGTCGTTCAACTTTTTTTAGAAAAATAAAAGCAATTACAGGTACTACCGGAAAGGAGTTTATTGATTCAGTAAGACTTAAAAGGGCTGCTCGTTTGTTAATTGAAACTGATTTAAACATCTCTGAAATTGCGTACGACATAGGACATTCTAATCCTCAATACTTCTCAAAATGGTTCAAGGCTTTTTATAAAATATCTCCAACAGAGTATATGGCTAAATTTAAGACAAAATAGTATAATTAATTATCTACAACCTATAAAATTTGTGATGTAATTGAGGTGCTTGAAACTTACAATAAGTTTCTCAGTATGCCCGTTTACTTCACAAATTTGATGCTTTCTCCTCCTGCTTTGATGATATAAACCCTTCCTGAAGGCAGATAATTCAATGTCAATGCATCATCAGCGGTAACAAAAGTTTGATACAGTCTGCCTTCAGAAGTGTAGATGAATATGGTATTGACCTTTTCATCTAAGTTAATCAGGTTTAAAACGGCATTCTTTTTATCATCGGTGATGATGGATAGTTTTTTGTTTTCTTTTTCATGAATTAAATAACTATCCAGCAGGGAGTTTACTTCAACAATGTTTGATGGTAAAGTGATATTCTCGTACTTTAATGTGTTGTCGGAATTCAATGTGCGATCGCTCGCCTGTACATAATAATAATATTTTCTGTCAGGAATCAGCCTTTTTATCAAAGCTTCACTTTCTGTTGTCCAGCTGTTTCTGAAGTCATATTCCACTCTTTTTCCAAGTTTTATCCTGATATCATCTATTGCTAAACTACCATTACCCCTGAAATAAGTGAATTTGAAACTGCGATATTGATCACTTGTAAAATTGTAAGTGTATACTGAATCAAGGCTGGCATTAATTACAATATCTGCAATTTTTGTAGCAGTATTGTCTTTGATACCTTCTACTTTTAATACTCCGAATGTCTCAGCTATCGATTTCACAAAAAATGAGAGAGAACTAACCGGGAATAAATAGTTTTCTGTTTGGATATATTCACCACTGTTTCGGAATTGAATAGACGGAACAGAATCGCCCGCATAAATGGAATTGTTGATTGCCGAACCTGCCATGATTGTCCAGCCAGGTAAATTGTTAACGCCATTGTTAAATCCTTCATGAATCTCAGATTCGCCTTCTGAAACATTATAAGCTGTAATATAATAACCTGTTGCATCAAATACTTTATTCCAGCTCGCTTTGTAGCCGGCCAGACTAACATCTGTAGCCTCATTGGCCAAAGGGGGTACAACAAGGATTTGTTTGCTTGATTTCGCTGTCAACACTACCTGCAAGAGTTCATTCTCGGTACTGAAAAGCAGTTGCTCGTGATGTGTGTCGTCCATCGATGGTTCGGTGGGATTATAGCGAATCTGAATGGTGGTTGTATCTACTGCGTTATTCGTTGCCACAAAATTCAGGGATTTACTCCAGGTTGTTGTACCTTTGATTCTCACTTCAAAATGCTGGTTATAAACCATTGAAACTGATATCTTATCTTTTATATTTTTTCCGCTTAACCCAAACTCAATTGTTTCAGAAGCTTTTCCATAGGAAGTACTGAAAAGGGCTAATTTGCTGATGACATCTGTATTGATGAGTGGTCGGACACCACCACCCATAAACTTAAAACTTATCAGACCATTCGTTAAGTTGATGTTTGTGACAGGTTTATTGATGTTGGTTCCGGATCGCATAACAGGATTGAAGGTTGTTACATTGGATGTGCCGGGAAAAGCATCTCCTTTGAGTGAGGATGATGAGGCAATATTATCAGCTTCCATGATATCTACACCCATCATCGAGGCATTGTTGTTCGGAGAATTATTATCCCAGTCGATTCTGTTATAGTATATCCTGGTTGCAAGCATACCACTATTCGGAATATAAGCATCCCAGCCCTTCTTTTGTCTGTTTTCGAGTAGAAAAAATTCAACCGGATTAGGATTGGCTCCGTTTAAATTGTGATTTCCGGTTTGAGTAATTAAATATGCCTTGTTTGAATCCTTCAGATCAGGAATAAAACCATCAGTAGCTGACTTTAATAATACCGGCGTAAGCCAACCCAGATAAAACCTTTCATAAGCTGAATAGGTTGGAGGCGTTCTTCCCTGATTCAGGTAAGGACCTTCGTCCATAATATTCCAGTCGGATAAAGTGTGATGGTTGCCGCCATCGGTCGGGTAATAGTCAGTTAAACCATATACATGACCAAATTCATGACAGAACGTTCCGATGCCACACATGTTTCTACCCGTACTGCCTCTTAATTCTGAAGTACAGGCATAATCGAAGATATATTTTCCGTTTAACCTCAATGCAGATGAAAGACTCCATCTGTGGGGCCAGACTGTTGATGTTGCTGCGCCTTCTGCTTCATTATGTCCGGCATAGTATATAAAAACATTATCCACATTTCCATCTGCATCGGTATCGTAATCCGCAAAATTTACTCCGTTTTGAGAAGCTGATTTACAGGCATCAATGACCATTTGCCTTGGATTTTCATCATCCCCGGCATTGTCATTTTTTCCGTAATATTCCATGTTATTGGGTAGGGTATACGGACCAACCACAACAAACTCCGGGTTCGACATGCCATTAGACGACGCTCTGAAATAATCCCGGGCAGAGCCCGTTCCCCCGTTGGCACTATAACCCACTTCATTTAAAAGATTATAAAATGCTGTGGCAGGATTGGAAGTAACAAAGGATAAATCCTTAAAGTTTACCAGAATAACCAAAGATTTTGGTGATCCTGTAAGTGGAAAGGCATTGTCGGATTGTTTTGCCTTTTGACTCGATGCAACTTTTCTTGCCCTGATGCCTTGTAAGGATTGTGAAAGATCCGGAAAAGATTTTAAAGTTGATATCAGTTTCCTCTCTTCTGTTGAACGCTGTGAAATTTCTTTTACTCTGATGTTTGTTTGTGTCTGCTCACCTGATTCGTTTAATTGCTGAAAATAGAAAAACCCATCAGCAGCCTGTTTTATCAGATATCCATCTTCGGATAATGTATATTTGAAGTGCTCATTGCCCCTGAGTTTGATTGTAATTGTTGACCCGTCGGGCAGTGTTTTGACGATAGGGTGGGGATATGCCGGTACTGCGTATAATGAATTTGATGTCAGTATACAAATAAAAGTGATCAATAATATTTTCAGATATTTCATGCGTCTTATACTTTAATATTTCAGTGTAAACAATCAGTAAATTAGTTTTATGCTTTTTATAACGTTTATAAGTTTTTTTTGTTCCTGATTCCAGTTATATTCCTCCCTGGCTTTAGAAAGATTAGCTTTCTTTATGGCGTAATCTGAAGGATTGTTAAAAATTTCATTCACGCGGTCAGCAATAGCTACAGGATCATGACTATCAATAAAATACCCGATATTATATTGATCAATGATGTGCTTTAATTCAGGTAAGCCTGAGGATAAAACAGGAATATCGGCATGGATATAATCAAATAATTTATTGGGTAGAGAATACCTGTAGTTGATATTTGTGTCTTTGTCGATGCTGATTCCCAGGTCGGCCTGCATGGTGTGTTTCCTGAGTTCAACAGCATTCATTTTGGGTTTAAAAATAACCTTCTGTTCCAGTTGATTGTCGGCTACAATATTTTTAAGTAGCGGAAATACATCCCCGGAGCCTATAATCAACAGCACACAATTGTCGATGTATTGCATGGCCAGACAAGCTTCCTCCGACCCTCTGTCGATATTGATGCCCGTTCCCTGTAAAATCAGAATTTTTTTATCCAGAGGTAGCCCCAGTGCTGCTCTGTCGGGATTTCTGTCAATTAAAATATCCGGTGGAATATTCCTGACAACATGCAGACATTTTTTATACTTTTGATGATATAAGTCAGCAATGGATTGATTGACCGTGATTATATCCTGAAGATGGGGAAAAACAGATGCTTCAATCTTTTCCCAAATACGCTGAATAGCCGGTCTGCCTGTCAGCTCCGGAGTTTCAGTGTAATATTCATGTGTGTCGTAAATCAATCTGCATCGTTTAAGTTTTGAGGCAAGAAATGCCGCTGGCAAAGTATCCAGATCGTTAGCAAATATCAGATTTGCAGGGTGAAACAAAAGATAGAAAAACAGCCGGATATTATATTCTGCATAAAATAAAGCCGATCTTTGAAAAAAATGGTTGATTCTGACAGTATGATAAGGACGTTCCAATGGCAAACTTCCGGGTAATATTCTCCCATATTCTGTTACATCATACCCACAGCTCTGCAATGTCAGGCAGGTTTTGTGTACCCGCTGATCTGTTGTCAGATCGTTTGTAACACAGACTATTGCGTTTCCTTCAGCCATTATTTATCCTCCAGATATTTTAGCAAATCCCTGTATAATTTCCGGTGATAAAGTTGCGGATTGTTCTCAACCATGGTATTATGCCACAGAAAAACCAGTTCCCCGTTATACGATTCCACATTGTTGAACAGTCTGATGCAATATTCATAGGCATCATGCGCATTCATATACATGTATTTTTTGTCGCTCAGACTATTATCCATGATTAATAAAGAATGAAGCGTCAGACTTGTTAATGTTTTCTTCTCCGGATTTATCCACTTCACGGGACGGCAAGTGCCCAGTCTGAAGCCTGCCATATCGGCATACCCCATGCTGAAATCATCCGTTATACCCGATTCGATGAGCATTTCAAAATCCCCTGGTTCCCGGTTGTTAAGAAAATGATTTCTGTTGCAGGTAATTTTTCTGTTTGTGAAAGTTTCCAGTTTTTCCTTTTCTGCCGGAATTAGTGCCGGATTGCAACCTGCTTCGTAACTGGCATGCAGTCCGAAACTGATTTTCTTTCTTTTGGTATATCTGATGAGGGTTCTGTAATCAGGATCAAGCAGGTTGACCAGGGGTTTATCTTCTTTCCTATTGCTGATACCGGACCTGAAAAACGTAATGATTTCGCACCGGTCATTTCCCAGTGTGTTGCGCAGTTCGGTGTCGACTTTGTAGAGAAACGGAAAGGTATACCAGGGGTCGAAGATGAGCCCGCCGAAATAACTTTTCAAAGCCATTCGGCCTTCTTTTTTTCTTCTGATTCCCCGCAAGAAACCACCCATCATCCCCCTGAAATTTCTGAAATGAGCAAGCTGGTCGACATCGTGGGTCAGAAAAATCCTGCTGATTTGTTTTTTGGGTTCTTCGGTTTTGAGACCTGCTTCTTTCATGAATGAACGTAAAAGCACACCCCATTCTTCAATAACCGGGCGGTCGATAAAGCCGGCTCTATAG
>JBILFS010000124.1:0-6093 GCA_044351455.1 Paludibacter sp.
AAAAGCAAACTCTTTTTCGAATGATTTCTGATCTTCAATATTTCCGGTAATCATCAGATACATCTTTTCGTTCATGCGGCTAGCGACAAAGTCGACTTCATTGCCACTGAAAACTCCGGATTTAACTTCAAAACCCAGATACTGGAGGTGATTAAATACAATATTCTGATATATTTTTGCTTTTTCTGTTGCTTTGAAACCTGCAATAGCATTTCTGATCCCAATGTTGTCAAAATAATATTTCTCGCCATTCTCCAGTTCCTTACCGCTTACAATGTCTAGTCTGTTGACTTTTTTGATCAGGAATGAGTCAGCCAGGTGGTTGGTGTATTTTTGTATCTGAACACTGGAAATAACTGCCTGTTGTCTTTTGAGATAGTCAGATATTCGTTTTGATGAGATAAAATCCCCGATCTTTTTAGGAAAGAATGGGGAGCCTGAATTATCAGCTATATATTTTACAAATCTATCGAAAATCAGGTTATTGCTGATGTTGTTTTTGATAACTACATCCCTGAAAATGATGGTCGTATACAGGTTTTTTAAATACTCCCAGGCAACTTCATCGTTTAGTTTTAAATGATAAAGGAATGGTAAGCCTCCGTAACGGCAATAAAGCCTGAAATTGTCGGTTGTGTTTTCTTTCTGATGAAATTGTAAAAACTCAGGATATGAAAGACTATAAACAGGAAATTCCACAAACTTGCCTATCAGGAGGTTTGCAAATTCACCATGAAGAATTCCGGCATTGTTAAATGACAAATAAATATCATTTCCGGGTTTTAATAAAAGAGAACTGAGTGTTTTCTCAAATTCTTCAATCTCCTGAATTTCATCAATGAAAATATGATTTGTTACACCTTCTTTCCATTTCGAAAGAATATAAGTGTTTAATTCTTTTCCGTTTCGGATGAACGAGAAATCAAGATCTTCGCAATTGATGTAAATAATATTGGCATCTTCATTCAATTCACGCAGGTGTTGGATAAGCTGAAATATCAGAAATGACTTACCAACTCTACGTTGACCCGTAAGAATTTTGATGATTGATTTCCCAATAAATGGCTCAATCCTCCGTAAGTATTTATGTCGTAAATATAGCGTTTCTGGTAATTTCATCCTTATACCTTAAAAAAACTAAAAATCTTTTGCAAATATAAGCATATAATTGAACTTTTTCCAAATAGTTTGATAAAAAAACAGCCGTTTTTTGATAAAAAATGCTAAAAAACGCGTTTTTTTATCAAAACTCTAACAAAGTTTTATCAAAGCTTTATCAAACTGGGAGAAATAATCAGGTTTTTTATCAGGAATTCTTTTGTTTTTTATTAAATTATTTTTGCGAATTGCTGAAAATATTCAATAATGGACCAAAAATTCTTTCAAACAGACTTTTTTTATCGGTAAGAATTTCAACTGAGGCTTCAGGTTTCCCTGTAATTTTTTGTTTTAATCCGGAGTTAGTAACAAGTACGTTTGGTAATTCGGCATAAGCAATAAGATTTTTGTCGCCGGTAATCAATGATATAGATGAAATTATACCGGAAGTATGTGCGTATTCTTTCTTTATTTGATTATAGAATTTCAATTTTACTATTTGTCCTGGTTTTATTTTTTTTGAATAATCAGACGGTAATTTAATGCAGGCAAAGTATTTTCCTTCTTCATTTAATTTTCCTGAGGTAATATCAGTGACTTTGTCATTTGTTTCGTTCCTGTTGTTGTTGCTGATTTTTTGAGGATTCAAATTAACATCTTTTACTTTTAAAACAGGGTTTTCCGGGGTTAATATCGCCATTCCGGCGACTGTGTCAGGATATTGAACTATCAAACTTAGAGAAATAAGTAGAACCATTGCTGTGCAGATAATAATCGTTCCATACCTGATCAGAAATGATGGATTGTTGAACAGTATTTCCTCTAATTCTGCACTCCTTTGATCTGAATTGTTTTGATTGGTATTTATATCTCGTTTCATCTTTAAAATTCATTCTTGTTTTACAATTCAAGCTGGTTTTTTACCAAACGATAATAGTAGCCTTTCTGTGCAGAAAGCTCATTGTGAGTGCCTTGTTCCACAATTGAGCCATCTTCAATCACAATTATCTGATCTGCCTGTTTAACAGTGCTTAATCTGTGCGCAATAACAACAGATGTCTTTCCTTTCAGAAATTCATTTAAACTGTCCAGAATTGCCTTCTCATTGCGTGAATCTAATGCGTTGGTAGCTTCATCCATAAAAATGAATTGAGGGCTCTTGTAGACCGCTCTGGCGATTAAAATTCTTTGCTTTTGTCCCTGGCTTAAACCGTTTCCGTCAGATCCGATTTTTGTATTGTATTTTAAAGGCAAACTTTCGATAAAATCTTTGATGTGAGCGATGCTAACAGCTTCGTAAAGCCTTTCCATATCGACGTTTTCTATGCCCGGAGCAATATTGCCCGCAATTGTATCCGAAAAGATAAAACCATCCTGCATTACAACTCCGCATTGCTTTCTCCACGATTTCATATCATATTCCTGTAGCGAGGTGCCATTTAGTTGCACAGAGCCGTATAAAGGAGGATAAAAGCCCAGCATCAGTTTCATTAGTGTGGTTTTGCCGCTACCACTGGTGCCTACAATGGCAGTTTGTTTTCCTGCCGGGATATGAATATTAACAAGTTTCAATACTGCTTTTCCTTCTGATGTTTTATCATATGCGAAAACAACATCATTCAACTGAATGGATGAGTTTTCAGGGATTTCCCTTGTAAGAGGCTTCTGAGAAGGGTCCTCATCTTCTTTGTCGTGAACCTCACTGAGTCTGTTCAGACTTAATTTTGCATCCTGCGCTTCTCTGTAGAAGTGTATGAGTTGTTCGATTGGACTGTTTAATTGCCCCAGGATATATTGAACTGATAACATCATACCAAGCGTCATTTGTCCATCAATAACAAATTTTGCTACAAGTGCTGTAATCAGTATATTTTTTGTTTGATTGATAAGTACTGCTCCGGAGTCCTGGTATTGACTTAAAGCCAATCCTTTAATTCTTAGTTTGAATAGTTTTGCCTGGATTCTTTCCCATTCCCAACGTTTCTGTTGTTCGCAGGCATTCAGTTTAATCTCCTGCATTCCAGAGATTAGTTGTACTACATTGCTTTGATTTGCAGATAGTTGCGCAAAACTCTTGTGGTCAAGAATTTCTCTTTTTTTCATGAAAATACTTACCCAATAAATGTACAGAGCACTTCCGGTTATGAAAATAAAGAAAATCCAAAGGTTGTAGAAAAGTAGAATTATGGAGAAAATAACGACGTTGAAGAATCCGAAAATAACATTCAGACTGGTGTTTGTGAGAAATTCCTGTATGCGTGAATGATCTCCCATTCGCTGTAAGATGTCACCGGTCATCTTTGTGTCGAAATAACTCATCGGGAGTTTCATGAGTTTGGAGAGAAAATCGGCAACGAGTGAAATGTTGATCCTGGTGCCCATGTGCAGCAATATCCAGCCTCTGATAAACTCCACAGCGGCAGAACTTAACATCAGCATTAATTGGGCAGCAAGAACCAGATAAACATAATTGAGGTTTTTTGTTGTGATACCAAAGTCGACAATCGATTGGGTTAAAAACGGAAATATCAACTGAAGGAGGCTTCCGAATGTTAAGCCTGCCAACAGTTGATAAATTAATTTTTTATAGGGACGAACGTAGGATAACAGAAAACCGAACCCCCGGCTTTTTGGTTTATCTTCTTCTGTTTCAAAGAATTCCGGAGTAGTTTCGAGAATCAAAGCAAGACCTGCTTCCTCTCCCGAATCTTGTGTGCTAATCCAGCATCGTTTAAACTCTTCCTTGTTATACGCAATTTTTCCGGCGCCCGGATCTGCAACATAAATCAGCTCATTATTCCTGGTGGTTTTAATATCGTATACCACAACGAAGTGCTGCTGATTCCAGTGAATGATGCAGGGAAGAGGTACTGTTTTGAGTTCGTCGTAGTTAATCATAACCCCTAACGAACGCAGACCTATTTGCTCTGCAGCCTCACTAATGCCAAGTAGAGATACTCCCTCGCGGGATATATGGGATTTTTCTCGTAATCCCTCTAAAGTGTATTGCTTTCCGTAATGCGCTGCAATCATACGCAGGCAGGTCGGACCGCAATCCATTAAGTCATGCTGGGGGAAAAATGGAAATTTAGCCATTCAGTATTCTGTCTTTAAAGCGTAAATAAAACTGCATGTTTAAAATAAATTTTATTTAATGCAATTTTAATTATTATGCAAAAATTGTGATCTGCAATTTCGCTTTAAAAATAGTCAAAATTTATGACTATACCCAGATTTTATATCTTCTTCCGTCAGGAGTAACGATAATTACGAAATAGCCACCTTTAACTTCGTTCAATTCTTTAGCATTCAGTGTTCTGAATTGATTTTGCTGAATAGTTTTCATACTGTAATTTTGGATTTCAGAATTAATAAAAATGATGATTGAGGATTTAGAAATAGTGACTATACCCAGATTTTGTAACGTCTTCCGTCAGGAGTAACGATAATCACAAAATAACCACCTTTAACTTCATTCATTTCCTGTGCATTCAGCTTCCTGAAATTGCTTTCATTGATTGTTTTCATAACTTTACATTTTTTTAAATTGGTTTGACGATGCAATGTTAATACATTTTTTCCAATATTTATCACTCAAGGCTTAACCAAAATGTGACTAATTTTCTAATATTTTTGTGTTTGTTAGAATTTTGATAAATTTATTTTATAACTTTGCATTGTTTTGATGATCGATTGCATATATTTGCAGGAATTTTTTTTATGTCTACAAAAGTCATTACATATATTGCAATTATTTCAATTGTTTTAGTTTTGTTAATGCAGGCTTTTCTAATCTGGGATTATTTTCAGTCAGTAAGGGTTGCAATAACAAAGGAGAGTGATGTGGTTTTGAAAGAGGCATTCAGGAAAGATCTGGATATGAGAAATTTAATTCTTAAAAATATTTCCGAAAAAGAATTATCTGAGGAATCGATTCAAAAAGCCGGTAATGAGGAGGTATTTATTGATATGTCGCAAATGGCCGGAAAAGGAGAAGCAGGTGATGAGGGGTTGTTGAACAATTTTGACATGATGATGAATTCATTGATATCAGCAAGGGTTCCTCTGCAAATAAATAATCTGGATTCAATAACGGCAACAATACTCAATAAAAGGGGAATTAAGTCCGATTTTCAGATTCAACTGTTAGATCCAAAAACGCTTGTAGTAATAAAAAGTTCTCAGGGTGAAATGAAAACAGGATTTTTGGAAATTACATCCAATATCTATCCGCTGGATTTTGAAAATAAGCAGGCTTTGCGGTTAGTTCTTTTAAATCCTTTTTCTGTTGTGTTGAAAAGAATGGGTTTAATGTTGCTGGGTTCTATCATTTTAACCATCTCCAGTTTATGGGCAATTGGTTTTTTAATCAATGTTTTAGCAAAACAAAAGAAACTTGTTGCATTTAAGAACGAATTTTTGAGTAATATTGCACATGAATTGAAAAGGCCGGTGTCGAGTTTAATTGTTAATCTTGATTGTCTCAGGATGGAAGAGTTTTTCAACAATGTGAAGATGAGAGAGAATGTGTTGAATAATTCAATCAATTCACTTACAGAGCTCAACGGAGCCATCAGTATGATAGTTGGGTTGGCTAAAGTTCAGGAAGGATTGCTGATGCTTAATAAGCAACCGGCAAACATAACAAGGATTATTCAGGATTTGCAAAACAGGTTTATCAGTTCGCCAAGTAAAAAGCTTACAATCAATGCTGATCTGGGAGATGAGGATGTTGTGATTACGGCTGATAGTTTGATGTTGACGCAATGTTTTGCCAACCTGATTGACAATGCAATAAAATATTCAGGTTCTGTTGTTGAAATTAATATCAGCATTAAGCTAAATACAAATAATGTATTGGTGATTTTTAAAGATAACGGAATTGGTATTCCTCCGGAAAAGATTGATAAGATTTTCGATAAATACTCCAGGGTCGATAATAATACAAAAGTTAATGGCTTTGGAATCGGGTTAAATTATGTAAAAACAATCATA
>JBILFS010000125.1:0-6078 GCA_044351455.1 Paludibacter sp.
GAGTTCTGCAACCGGGTGGCCTTATGATTTTAAATCAGAAAATGCCCTCAGGAATGTCCAGAAACAAGGTAGCATGGTAACGAATGTACCACCGGGAATGGTAGAAATTCCGGGAGGAACAGTCACTGTGGATGATATTGAAGATTATGAAACAGCCAACAGACGCGTTAATCCATCTGTATTGAATCTCAGAAAAACCATTTCTGTAAATTCATTTTACATGGATGCCAGAGAAATCAGGAATATTGACTGGAGAGAATACTTAAACTGGTTAACAGCGGTTTATGGCAAAGTTGCTCCTGAGATTGTGGAAAAAGCCCGTCCGGATATCAAAGCATGGAACCAGGGATTGGGAGAAAATGAACCCTTCATGATGAACTATTTTACACATCCATCTTTCAACGAATATCCTGTGGTATGTATCAGTTGGGAACAGGCAGTGGAATATTGTGCCTGGAGAACCGACAGGGCCAATGAGCTTTTGCTTATTCAGCAGGGAGTACTAAAAGCCCCTGATTTTAATGCGATTGCAGCCATGACAGATTTAGCATCGGTAAAAAAAGCGATATTCACTACAAAAGAATTTTTTGCAGGGCCTTTAAATAATCCCGGCACATCGTTCAATGGATTATATCCCGATTACAGATTACCTTCGGAAGATGAATGGGAATATGCTGCCTATGCAAAAGGTCCGGGATCAACAACCACGGCTGTTTATCCCTGGGATGAAAATAAATTTGTGAACGTAAAAAATCAAAAGAAACTGATTGCTCATTATAACAGAGCATCTGTTAACGGTGGAAATACCGACATTTTTTCGAGAACTGTTCCTGTTACCAAATATGGTCCTAACGATTTCGGACTATATAATATGAGTGGAAATGTGAACGAATGGGTATTCGACCGTTATTCTACCAAGGCAAATATCAGCAAAGTCGACAGTACCGACATTCTGGACGTGTTTTTGCCTGATCAGTTGAAAAAACCGGATACGCGCGTATACAAAGGTGGCTCCTGGAAAGATCCGGTTTTCTGGCTTCATCCTTCCGGAAGAAGATCTTTAGCTCAACAGGATGCAGCATCAGATATTGGTTTCAGATGTGCCATGAGTGCAGTACCTGTTCAAATCAGAAAATAACACATCAGTAAGTAAAACTTACAAACAATAAACTAAAAGCACAAAATTCATTTTTGCATTAATGCTGAGTAATTATTCAGTATTGATTTGCTATAAAGTAAAAAAAGCGAATGAATTTTGTGCTTTTTGTTGAATAAATTTAATTACTTTTGTACCCAATTTCTTAACAATCAGAATTATTGCAGGCAGAGCGCATGTTCTGCCTTGCTAACATATATTAAATACGAAAATGATCAGAACGAAAATTGCAGATGCAGTAAAAAGGACAGACTTCGGGGCCGAAGTCAATGTAAAAGGCTGGGTAAGAACCCGCCGCGGTAACAAAACAGTAAGCTTTATTGCGCTTAACGATGGATCCTGTATTCATAATATTCAAATTGTAGTTGATAATGAAAAATTTGGTGATGAGTATTTGAAACCCATAACCACCGGAGCTTGTATCAGTGTGGTTGGAACATTGGTTGAATCATTGGGAAAAGGTCAGTCTGTTGAGGTTCACGCTAACAGCATTGAAATTTACGGGACTGCTGATCCCGAAACATACCCTTTGCAGAAAAAAGGTCATACCCTGGAATTTCTGCGTGAAATTGCTCATCTGCGCCCAAGAACCAATACTTTTGGCGCTATTTTCAGAGTACGTCATCAGATGGCCATGGCTATCCATTCATTTTTTCACGAGAGAGGATTTTTCTACTTCCACACTCCTATCGTAACAGGTTCAGATTGCGAAGGTGCAGGTCAGATGTTTCAGGTAACAACCATGAATCTTTATGATCTGAAGAAAGATGAATCAGGATCGATCGATTACAGTTATGATTTCTTTGGCAAGCAAACCAGTCTGACTGTTTCCGGTCAATTGGAAGGTGAACTGGCAGCGATGGCATTGGGTGCTATCTACACCTTTGGTCCTACTTTCCGTGCCGAAAACTCAAACACACCCCGTCACCTGGCCGAATTCTGGATGATTGAGCCTGAAGTTGCTTTCAACGAAATTGAAGAAAACATGCAATTGGCTCAGGATTTCATTCAGTATTGTATTCAGTGGGCACTAAAAAACTGCCAGGATGATTTGAATTTCCTTTGCGAAATGTACGATAAGGAATTGATTGAAAGACTGAGATTTGTAGTTGATAATGATTTCAAGAGGTTAACCTATACTGAAGGTATTCAGATTCTTACAGATGCTGTTAAAGGTGGTGTTAAATTTGAATTCCCGGTAGATTGGGGTACCGACCTGCAATCGGAACACGAAAGATACCTGGTGGAACAACATTTCAAAAAACCGGTAATTCTAACCGATTATCCAAAGGAAATTAAATCCTTCTACATGAAACAGAATGAGGATGGAAAAACAGTTAGAGCGATGGATGTGCTTTTCCCGAAAATAGGTGAGATCATTGGAGGCTCTCAACGTGAAGAGGACTATAACAAACTGAGAGACAGAGCCATTGAAATGGGTGTGCCTGAAAAGGATATCTGGTGGTATCTCGACACACGTCGTTTTGGTACTGCACCGCATGCCGGTTTTGGTTTGGGCTTTGAGCGTCTGCTATTGTTCGTAACAGGCATGTCGAACATCAGAGATGTAATTCCTTTTCCAAGAACACCGAACAATGCTGAGTTTTGATTGTTATATCAACGCTTAAAATAATAAATCCCGATAAAACTTTAAAATTTATTCATGGAAAATAGTATTAAAACCGAAAGAGAAAGTGTTGTGATCCGTTTCACAGGCGACTCCGGAGATGGTATGCAATTAACCGGCACACTGTTTTCAAACCTTTCGGCAATCATAGGAAATGATATATCCACGTTCCCTGACTATCCTGCTGAAATCAGGGCTCCACAGGGCACTCTTGGCGGTGTATCAGGCTTTCAGGTGCATTTAGGTGCAGGAAAAATTTATACACCCGGTGATGATGCTGATGTGATGGTTGCTATGAATCCGGCTGCATTAAAAGTAAATGCTAAAGGAATAAAAAAGCATGGCGTTCTTATCTTTGATGCGGATAGTTTTGGAAAAACTGATCTGGAAAAAGCAAATTTTAAAACTGAAAATCCTTTTGAAGAACTGAATTTATCAGAAACAATACAATTGATCCCGATTAATCTTAGTACAGTAACACAGGAAAGCCTGAAGGATTTTGGTTTCGATCAGAAAACTGTGCTGAGAAGTAAAAATATGTTTGCTTTAGGTTTGATTTGTTGGTTATTTAACAGACCAATCGACCAGGCTATGACATTCCTTACTGATAAGTTCGGGAAAAAACCTGACATTTTACAGGCAAATTTAAAGGTATTGGTTGATGGTTTTAATTTTGGAAACAATACACATCTGACAATAAATACTTTTCTTGTTGATAAGTCGACGGATACCCCCAGTGGGAGATACACCAGTATCAATGGAAACAAGGCGACTGCCTGGGGACTAATTGCTGCAGCAAAAAAAGCAGGATTGAATTTGTTCTTAGGAAGTTATCCGATTACGCCGGCAACTGATATCATGCAGGAACTTGCTAACCGCAAAGATATGGGTGTTAAGGTGATTCAGGCTGAAGATGAAATAGCAGGGATTACCACTTCAATCGGCGCTGCATTTGCCGGCTCTTTGGCTGCAACAAGCACATCCGGACCAGGTCTTGCCCTGAAATCAGAAGCAATAGGATTGGCCGTGATGGCAGAATTACCATTGGTGATTGTGGATGTAATGCGTGGCGGACCATCTACCGGACTTCCTACAAAAACTGAACAAACAGACCTTTTGCAGGCACTTTATGGAAGAAACGGTGAAAGTCCGGCAGTGGTTATTGCTGCTTCAACACCTGCAAACTGTTTCCATTATGCCTATGCATCTTCAAAAATTGCCCTGGAACACATGACTCCGGTTATTTTGCTCACAGATGCTTTCATTGGCAATGGAACATCTCTGTGGAAATTACCGAAACTTGCGGAACTGGATATTATCAAACCGAATTATGTAAAACCCGGCATGGAGGATGTAAAAGTTGTTACCAGGGATCCGGAAACACTTGTACGTTACTGGAGTTTTCCAGGCATGGAAGGATTTGAACATCGCAACGGAGGTTTGGAGAAAGACTATACCACCGGATCAATTTCTTCAGACCCTGAAAATCATCAGAAAATGGTTGATGCCCGTCAGGCAAAAATTGATTATATATCAAACCTGATTCCTGATGTGGTTGTAGAGGGAAATGCTGATGCTGACTTATTGGTTATTGGCTGGGGAAGTACCCACGGACATCTTATCACGGCAGTAAATAACCTGAATGAAGAAGGAAAGAAAATTGCACTGGCCAATTTCAATTACATCAATCCGCTCCCGAAAAACACAGCTGAAGTTATCCGTAAATACAAAAAAGTTGTTGTTTGTGAGTTGAACAGCGGACAATTTGCAACCTATCTCAGGTCGAAAGTTCCGGGAGAATATTTACAATACAACAAAGTTCAGGGACAACCATTTACAGCCAATGAACTGGAAGAACATTTCAACTCAATTTTATAATAAGAGTTATGGAAACAACAGAAATCAAACAATATACAGCCAAAGACTTTAAAAGCGATCAATATGTTCGCTGGTGCCCTGCATGTGGTGATTACGCTATCCTGAACGTTTTACAAAAAGTAATGGCAGAGCTTGGAGTAGCTCCAACCAATACGGCAGTAATATCCGGAATTGGTTGTTCTTCAAGGTTACCTTATTATATCAGCGGATATGGATTTCATACCATCCATGGTCGTGGAGCTGCCGTTGCCACAGGGGTTAAAGTTGCGAATCCTGATTTAACTGTATGGCAGATAACCGGTGATGGCGATTGCTTAGCAATTGGTGGTAATCACTTCATTCACAGTGTAAGAAGAAATATTGACATCAATGTTTTGTTATTCAACAATCAGATTTACGGATTAACCAAAGGACAATTTTCTCCCACAACTAAAAAAGGATATGTCACCAAATCATCCCCTTTTGGCACTGTGGAAATGCCATTCCGTCCGGGTGAATTAACCCTGGGAGCCAGAGGTACATTTTTCGGAAGATTGCTTGACGTGGATTTGAAATCATCTCAAATGACCATGCTTGCTGCAGCAAATCACAAGGGAACATCCATTGTTGAATGTTTGGTAAACTGCATCATTTTCAATGATGGGGCACACGGTTGGTTATCGGAAAAAACATCCAGAGAAGACCGGATTATCGTCCTGGAACACGGAAAGAAAATGATTTTCGGCAAAGAAAAAAACAAAGGACTTGTACTGGATGGTTTCAATCTGAAAGTAGTAACCATCGGAGAAGATGGCATTACAGAGGAAGATATATTGACACATGATGCCAAATGCCAGGATCCAACTTTGCAACTGAAATTAATCTATATGGAAGCTCCCGAATTCCCAATCGCTTTGGGTGTTATCAGGGATGTGGATGCTGAAACTTTCAATGATGGTATCGTAAATCAAATTGCTAAAGAGCAGGAAAAATCAAAAATTAAAACCTTTGACGACCTCATCGACTCTTTGGAGCAGTGGGAGATGTAGGAGGAAAGTTGATGCGTTTTACTTTATATCCCATCTGAAGAAGTAAATCTGCAATTTTCACCCTGAAATCACCCTGAATAAGTATTTCACCATCGCGGGAAGAACCGCCGGAGCTGCATTTCACTTTGAGTGTTTTCGCAAGTTCCTTTAATTCGGAGTCGGTACCTTCAAAAGCTGAAATCAAAGTATTCAATTTGCCATTGCGTTTGTCTAATTCGACACGCAATGGCTCTTTTTGTTTAGCCTGTTTGGGTGCTTCATTAATAACAGGAGCCTCCTCTCCTTCCGGCAAATTACCTTTCATCGCATTTAATTTATCTCTCCAGTCCATAAGTCATTTTTTTAAATAATTCATAAATCATTATCCCGGCAGTAACACTCACATTCAG
>JBILFS010000126.1:0-6071 GCA_044351455.1 Paludibacter sp.
AACAGAAAATGGAAATAAAAAATATGCTGAAGAGGTTCAGGCTGCATTTGTCGGAAAATCCTCGGGAAAGATGCTTGTTGAACTGAAAGAAGTTATTACTGAGAAATTTGGTTTCGGCGATTTTTCATTTGTAAATCCTGTAACCGGAGTTCTGGAAGCCAGAGTGAACGATTTAAGGGATCTTCAGAATTCAATATTAAATCTTTCTGATGAAACACTCTATTACAATGTAACAAGAAATAATATCTCCAGATGGCTGTATTCGAGGGCACTTTTTCCTTTGGCTGAATTTGTGAAAATTACCAATCCTTCCAGCAATGACCCGCAGGATTTGCTCAATTTGCGACGGGCTATTTACGAAGCGATACTTCAATACCGGAAAATTAAAAACAGGGGCGTAATTGCCGTATTTAAAAGTGAACGCTTCGATCAGTTTTCAAATTTTGCCCGCATTGGAAATGGTTCTCTTGGTGGTAAAGGACGTGGTTTGGCTTTTATCGATGCCATGATCAAACGCAATGAAGCGTTCGGTGATTTTCAAAATACTCAGATTCAGATTCCAAAAACAGTTGTTATTTGTACCGATGTTTTTTCTGAATTCATGGAGATGAATCAGTTGTATGCATTGGCTTTATCCGATTTGGATGATGAACAGATACTGGAACATTTTCTTAAAGCCAGTCTGCCGGACAGACTCATTAATGATCTTGACTCATTTTTGTCGGTAGTTCATACACCTTTGGCAGTCAGGTCGTCAAGTTTGTTAGAGGATTCCCATTATCAGCCTTTCGCGGGTATCTATGCTACTTATATGGTACCATCCGACGAAGATAAAAACAGGATGCTCGACAAAGTGTTAGAGGCTGTCAAGGCAGTGTATGCGTCAGTTTTTTATCGCGACAGCAAAGCATACATGACGGCAACCAAGAATGTGATTGATGAAGAGAAAATGGCTATCGTGTTGCAGGAAATCTGTGGGAATCTGCATGGCTCGCGATTTTATCCCTCTTTTTCAGGTGTTGCCAGGTCGCTTAATTTTTATCCTATCGGACAGGAAAAACCTGGAGATGGCATCGCAAATGTTGCCATGGGACTTGGTAAATATATTGTAGATGGCGGCACAACCCTTCGGTTTTCACCGGCATATCCTCATAATGTGTTGCAAACGAGTACCCTGGACTTTGCATTGAAAGAAACACAAACGGTGTTTTATGCCCTGGATCTTGAAAATTCAGTTTTTGTTCCTCAGGTTGATGATGGATTTAATCTTTCCAGAATCAGCGTGCAGGATGCAATGAAAGATGGAACATTGAGATATCTGGCATCTACTTTTAATCATGAAGATCAGGTTATTTATGACGGATTGTATGACAAAGGCCGAAAGGTAATTACATTTGCGAATATCCTGGAGCATGGTGTATTTCCCCTTGCCGATATCATCAGGGAAGTTTTGCAGGTGTCACAGGTGGAAATGGGACGACCGGTTGAAATTGAATTTGCTGTTAATCTCGATTATTCACCAGAGCCGGCGCATGTGTTTTATTTGCTTCAGATTCGTCCGATAGTGGATTCAAATGAAACTATCAATGAGGATATTGGCGCTATCCCACTCGAGAATGCGGTCATAACAAGCACAAGTACACTCGGACATGGCATTGTAAATGACGTTTGCGATGTGGTTTATGTGAAACCAGAGGCATTCCGGGCATCAAACAACCGATTGATTATGTATGATATTGAAAAAGTCAACAAGATGATGACTGCTGAAAACAGGTATTATATTCTTGTGGGTCCTGGTCGGTGGGGCTCAAGCGACGAATGGCTTGGTATTCCTGTTAAATGGCCGCACATCAGCAATGCCCGGCTTATCGTTGAGTCAAGTTTTTCCGACTACAGAATTGAACCCAGTCAGGGTACCCACTTTTTTCAAAATCTGACTTCATTTGGTGTTTCCTATTTTACCATCAATCCGCATATCAAAGATGGAACTTATGATCTGGATTTTCTGATTGAACAACCTGCGGTTTATGAAACTAAATTTGTCAGACATGTGAGATTTACGAAACCATTAATCATTAAAATTGATGGCAGAAAAAATATAGGTGTTGTGTTGAAACCGGAATGAAAAATATCAAATTGTAATATGGTGACATAAAAATGATAAAAATACGTATAATATTACAGATTTTTATTGAATGTCATGGTTGACAGATGTCAGGTTTACAAAGATCAAATTGATATTTATTTATAGAAATATTGAAAAAAAATGTCAGAATGATATCATTATGACAAAATGAATAGAAATGTAAAAAATGTTAGAAATTGTCATAAAAATACGTTAAGCTTTTAAATTGATTTTTTTATCAAATTAAAATTACTAATTAAAGTTTTTTTTCTTTATTTATTTGATATTATGTAATTTTGTATTCAAATTATTCCTATCTGAAACAATAAAACTAAAAAACTAATTTTTATGAAAGTCGAACAAGTTCTTGACAATTTGAAAAGAAGGTTCCCAAATGAACCAGAGTATCATCAGGCAGTAGAAGAAGTACTTCATTCCATTGAAGAAGTATACAATCAACATCCGGAGTTTGAAAAACAAAATCTTATTGAAAGATTGTGTATTCCCGACAGAATTTTCTCATTTCGTATTACATGGGTAGATGACAAAGGTAATGTTCAAACAAATATGGCTTACCGTGTTCAGCACAACAATGTATTGGGCCCATACAAAGGTGGTATGCGTTTTCATGCTTCTGTTTGTCCTTCAATTCTTAAGTTTCTTGCTTTCGAACAAACTTTCAAAAACTCGCTGACAACCCTGCCGATGGGAGGTGGAAAAGGTGGATCGGATTTCAATCCTAAAGGAAAATCAAGTGCGGAAATTATGCGTTTCTGTCAGGCTTTCATGGTTGAATTATGGCGTCATATTGGTCCGGATACTGATGTTCCTGCCGGAGATATTGGTGTGGGTGGTCGCGAAGTTGCCTATATGTATGGCATGTACAAGAAACTGGCAAGAGAAAATACCGGAACTTTCACCGGTAAAGGTATTGAATTTGGTGGATCGTTGATTCGTCCGGAAGCTACAGGTTACGGAAACATCTATTTTCTGATGAATATGCTGGCTACCAAAGGCATTAAAGATTTAAAAGGACAGGTTGTTGCCATCTCCGGTTCAGGAAATGTGGCCACTTATACTGCCGAAAAAGTATTGGAACTTGGCGGTAAAGTGATTACGCTTTCCGACAGTAATGGTTACATTTACGATGAGAATGGTATTGACCTGGAAAAACTGCAGTATGTATTCGAACTGAAAAATGTGTATCGCGGTCGTATCAAAGAATATGCTGACAAATACAATTGCAAATATGTAGAAGGTGGTCGCCCATGGGCAGAAAAATGTACCATCGCTTTGCCATCAGCAACGCAGAATGAATTGAATGGTGATGATGCTGAAATGCTTATTGCAAACGGTTGTATCGCAGTATCGGAAGGTGCAAACATGCCTTCTACACCTGAAGCAATTGAGGTATTCCTGAAGAATAAAATTATGTACGGACCAGGCAAAGCAGCCAACGCGGGTGGTGTGTCGGTATCAGGTTTGGAAATGACTCAGAATTCCATGCGTTTAAGCTGGACAAGAGAAGAAGTTGATCAAAAACTGAAAGATATTATGGCCAGCATTCACGAATCATGTGTGAAATACGGAACAGAAAGTGATGGATTTGTAAACTACGTGAAAGGCGCCAATGTAGCCGGTTTCATGAAAGTAGCCAAAGCGATGATGGCACAGGGAATCCTCTAATCGATTTTGAATGTGAATGGAAACCCCGGCAGTGAGTAACTGTTGGGGTTTTTTGTGATGAACAAGTGGTAATGTATCAGATTTGGCGTTACTCATCATTGCCCGGTATGTAAATCAAACTATTTCAAACCACCACTATCGCAATAATTCCTGCCACAATCAGCACACTGAATCCGGTAATGATGATCTTACGGATGGATTTATCTCCCAGAATAAGGGCATAAATCATTTTTATCAGGTTGTTGCTTGTGGTGGCAATCAATGTTGCCTGAATAATATTGTTGACTGTTAGTTGATTGGACGGGTTTTGAAACAGATTCAGCAGGTATGGATCAATATCGGTAATTCCTACAATAAACGACAAAATGTTGACCCCCGTATTTCCGTATTGTGTTACTACGAAGTGTGTCAGTATACCAAAAAAAGTAAATAACAAACCAAAAACCAATGCTGTTTTAAATTCGAGTGGATTCTGACTGGTAGTAACCTGCGAATGATGGGTCTGCTTATTTCTGTTCATAAATATAAAATATAATACGATCAGAATATTTATTACAATCAAAATTATAAACCAGGGGAGTAATTTTGCTGCCAAAACAGGATTGAATATCTCAGCTAATATTATAATTCTCAGATACATCATGCCGGTCGCACCCAAAATTCCCGAAGCGATTTTTACAGGATTATTTTCTTCTTTACTCTTTCTTGCCAGAATCAGGGTGGTAGCTGTACTGCTGTAAAGTCCACCCAGAATGGCTGAAATCATAATTCCGGAATCGGGGAAAACAAATTTTCTGAGCAAATAGCTTAAATAGGATATTCCGGATACAGCAACAATAGATACCCATATCTGATAAGGTGAAACTGAAATTAATGCGGATATATTTTCATTTGGTAATAATGGTAGAATGATACCCGCAATCAAAAGAAATTTGGCAAGTTGGGTAAATTCATTTCTGTCGAATTTTCTCGAGAAATTGAACAGACTTTCTTTCATTTCAACCACAACAAGAATTGTTACCACAACAAGCAAAGTAAGCCACAGAGGCATGAGTACCACAATCGGGGTCATACAATAGGTTATCAGTGCTATGGTAATGGTGGTAAATCCCCATTTATTGGCAATCCGGATGCGGTTAAAATAGTAAATGCCAAGCAATGCAGACAATATTATTCCTCCGCCGATAAACAGTCCCATCGAAACGGGCATGATGTAATACAGGATAAAACCGAGGATGCCAATGAGGGTAATCGTTCTGTCGGTTCCAAATAACAGTTCGGATTCCAACTCATTGTGCATTCTGCGCTGCTCCAGTCCGAATAGGAGCGAGAAAACCACCACCAGCACGAATTGTATCAATTCTTTTGGTAAAATATTTATAAGGTCCATATATGAAATTTAAAATCCGAAAGTAATATTTTTTTTCTGAAATGTTACTGACTTTTTGAAAAATGTTTTTATGTTGAAGAATCTGAGTGTAAAAAATCAAAATGCGCAGACTTTGTGTCAAAATGTAAAGTGTTTTTTTAAGTAGTTTTGAGTTGATTTGTGAGTTATTTTTAATTATTAACTTTTTATCTCATTTTTATGAAGAAACTAATACTTTTTACAATTTCAGTGCTGTTGTCTGCTGCAATTTACGGACAAACACCGGTTAAAGTTTTATATTTGGCTACGGATGCAACCGGAATAACTTTAATTGATTTATTTTATAACAACATCATTGCCAATAGTTCTTATACTGTTACAAAACGTGTAACGCAGGCTGCATTCACTGGAAATTACAATGATTATGATGTAATTGTGTTGCACGAATCTATCACCGGTAGCGAAGGGGCTAATGCCACCCATGAGACTGGTTTGTTGAAAGGTGTGGATAAACCCATTCTGAATTTTAAAACATTTGTTTATAACAATACGGGTACAGCCAGATGGGGTTGGGGTACACCAAATTCAGGAAAAGCCGGTAAGGGTATTTATGCAAAGGAAAAAACACATCCGGTATATAAGGATATCACCCTGGATGGTACCGATAGTGTTTATCTGTTTTCTACATACGTGGCAAAAAATTCTCAGCCAACAACAATCGCTGTCGGAGGTTATGAAATCGGAAGTACACAACCAGCTGCTGCAGGAGGTGGAACAGTTTCAATTCACGATTTGCCGGGTACAGTAAGACTTGGAGCCGGTAAAACATCAAAATATCTGATGATTAGTATTTTTTCAAGTTCTTTTGTCAATCTTACTGCTGATGGTATC
>JBILFS010000149.1:0-5568 GCA_044351455.1 Paludibacter sp.
CTCTTTTTACTTCCTGATTGATTCGTGTAGCAATTTCTTCGTGTTTTCTGGAGAAAATAAAGAACTGAACTGATTGCCGCACACCATTGATAACCATATCAACGGCAACGGTTGTAACAGTAAGAGCTGTTAAACCATATACAATCTTTTCCAGACTTCCGTTTTCGAGGAAAAAAGAGGAAGAAATGATGATCACATCTGAATATAAAAGGGCTCTGCCAGGTGTAATATTCCTGTATTTATTAACAACTTTGGCGATAATATCAGTGCCACCCGAACTGCCATTGTTGAGAAATACCAATCCGATGCCTCCACCCATGATTAATCCGCCAATTACACAAGCCATGAAACTATCCTCAGGTTTAACAAGAAGTCCGGGAGGAAATTCCGGAATTACAGTTAAAAATACAGTGAGTATGCCCACCCCAATTACAGTACGAATGCTGAATTTCCAACCAATAAGTTTGATAGCAATACCTAATAAAAGTAAATTGATGCCAAAAAAGGTAACCGACACCGGCAGACCTGTTGCAAAATAAACCAGGGCGCCAATGCCTGTTACACCACCTCCCACAATTCCATAAGGAATCAAAAGTGTTTTCCAGGCGAGCGCATAAAGCAAAAGTCCGAAAGTAATACTGATGTATTCACGGACAATAATCCATTTTTTCTTCGTTGATGCCAGCATGTCTTCTTATTCTTTATCAGAGAACAATATTAACAATTTTTCCGGGAACTACAATTACTTTTTTGATGGTTGCTCCATCCAGTTGTTTCATGGTATTTTCATGTGCCAGGGCTGTTTTTTCAACATCTTCCCTGCTCATATCAGCAGGTAATTCAAGAGTAAATCTTACTTTACCATTGAAAGAAACAGGATATTTCACAGAAGATTCCACCAAAAATGCTTCATTACAAACAGGGAAAACAGCATCACATACACTTCCTTCATAACCCAGAACATGATACAGTTCTTCTGATAAGTGTGGAGCAAATGGTGCCAGTAAAATTACCAATGGCTCCAGAATTGCTCTCTTGCTGCATTTAGCCGCATATAATTCATTCACACAAATCATGAATGCCGAAACAGAGGTGTTATACGAGAAATTCTCAATATCAAAAGTGATTTTTTTGATAGTTTTATGAAGCGTTTTCAGTTCTTCTGCTGAAGGTTCTTCATTTTTGATTATCAATGTGTTATCTTTAAAGAAAAGCGACCATAGTTTTTTAAGAAATCTGTGAACGCCATCAATCCCATTGGTATCCCATGGTTTCGATTGCTCGAGCGGACCAAGGAACATTTCATATAGTCTCAGAGTATCAGCTCCATATTTTTCAACAATATCATCAGGATTAACCACATTAAACATCGATTTTGACATTTTTTCCACTGCCCAACCGCAAATGTATTTTCCATCTTCCAGAATAAATTCAGCATTATTGTATTCAGGATTCCATTGACGGAACTTTTCTGTATCCAGAATATCATTGGAAACGATATTTACATCCACATGGATAGGAGTAGTTTCGTGCTGATTTTTCAGATTCAATGAAACAAAAGTGTTGGAGTCTTTGATACGATACACAAAATTACTTCTGCCCTGAATCATGCCCTGATTAATCAGTTTTTTGAATGGTTCATCTTCACATACAATACCCAGATCAAATAAAAATTTATTCCAGAATCGACTGTAGATAAGATGCCCGGTTGCATGTTCGGTTCCTCCGATATATAAATCCACACTTCTCCAGTATTCATTGGCTTCCTGGCTTACCAGAGCCTTGTCGTTTTGCGGATCCATATACCTTAAATAATAGGCTGATGAGCCGGCAAAGCCCGGCATAGTGCAAAGTTCCAGTGGAAATCCATCCTCCGTTTGCCAGTTTTGTGCACGACCCAATGGAGGTTCACCTTTTTCTGTTGGCAGGAATTTATCCACTTCGGGCAATCTCAATGGCAATTTACTTTCATCAAGCATATAAGGTAAATCATCTTTGTAATATACAGGAAATGGTTCACCCCAGTAACGCTGGCGACTGAAAATGGCATCACGAAGGCGGTAATTTACCTTCACTTTGCCCAGATTATTATCCGCAATATATTTTTTTGCTGCCTCGATGGCCTCTTTAACTGTAAGTCCATTCAAAAAACCGGAATTCATCATGATACCTTCCTTGGCATCAAAACTTTCTGATGATACATCTGCACCTTCAATCAAAGGGATGATTTCCAGATTGAAATGTTTGGCAAATGCATAGTCGCGACTATCATGTGCCGGAACAGCCATGATGGCACCTGTTCCGTAACCTGCTAATACATAGTCAGATATCCAGACAGGGATTTTTGTTCCACTCACAGGATTGATGGCATAAGAACCTGTAAATACACCTGTAACTCTTCTGTCGGCCTGTCTTTCTCTTTCTGTGCGTTTTTTGGTTGCATCGAGATAAGCCTCAACTTCTGCTTTTTGATCAGCAGTAGTACACACATCAACGAGTTCACTTTCAGGAGCTAACACCATGAAAGTAACGCCATATATCGTATCGGCACGTGTGGTGAAAATATCAAACTGAACATCCTGACCCTGAAGTTTGAAAGTCATTTCTGCTCCTTCACTTCTCCCAATCCAGTTTTTCTGAGTTTCCTTTAAAGATTCCGTCCAGTCAATTTTATTCAGTCCGTCCAGCAATCGCTGTGCATAAGCAGACACACGTAAACTCCACTGTCTCATTACTTTTTGTTCCACCGGATGACCTCCCCGGATAGAAACCCCCTCACTAACTTCATCATTGGCCAAAACAGTACCCAAAGCCGGACACCAGTTTACTTTCAAATCGGCTAAATAAGCAATGCGGAAACATAATAAAATTTCCTGTTTTTCTTTATCCGTTTTTATATTCCACTCTTCAGCAGTAAACTGAATGTCATCGCTGGTATGTGCATTTATTCCCGAAGAGCCATTTTTTTTAAATTTTTTAATAAGATTTTCAATCGGTTGCGCCTTTTGCAAATCAGTATCGAAATAATGATTGAACATTTTTATAAAGGCCCATTGTGTCCAGTGATAATAGTCGGGCTCGCAGGTACGAATTTCCCGATCCCAGTCATAACAGAAACCAATTTTATCCAGTTGCTCCCTGTATCTGCTGATATTTTTAGAAGTAGTAACAGCAGGATGTTGCCCGGTTTGAATGGCATATTGTTCAGCAGGTAGTCCGTAGGCATCATAACCCATTGGATGGAGCACATTAAATCCTTTCAGTCGTTTATATCTGCTATAAATATCTGATGCAATATAGCCCAGTGGATGACCAACATGTAAACCAGCTCCGGAAGGGTAAGGGAACATGTCTAATACATAGAATTTTGGCCTTTTATTATCAATATTTACCTTGTAAGTTTTATGCTGTTTCCAGTATTCCTGCCACTTTTGTTCTATCTCTCTGAAATTGTACTCCATAAAAAATTGTTATTAAAAATAAACGTGCAAAATTAATTAAAATTTTTGATTATTTTTGCGGGTCAAATCTAATTACAGAATAAATGCAGCAATTACAAAACACCATTGAATTCAATGTGCCGGAACCAACTCTCAGGAGACTTCCGTGGTATCTGGCATTTGCAAAACTGGTATTGAGCAAAGGTGAAACATCTTTGTCATCAACACAGATAGCAAAAAATATTGCAGTTGATGCATCGATGGTCGCAAAAGATCTGTCCTATGTGAAAATTGCCGGTAGAACCCGTGTCGGGTATGACGTAGCAGAACTTGTAGATGTTTTGGAATCATTTTTAGGTTTTACACGTACTCACAGGGCATTTTTATTTGGTGTTGGTAGTTTGGGAGGTGCACTGATGCATGATAATGGTTTGGAGCAATTCGGTTTGGAAATTGTGGCAGGTTTTGATGTAAAGTATGAATTATCAGGTACTTCAATAAACCACATTCCTATTCATCATGCTGATAGATTTCCTGAATTACAGAAACGTACCGGAATCAATATTGGCATATTGACTGTACCGGTTGACAAAGCACAGGATGTTTCTGATATGATGATAGATGGTGGTATTCGGGCAATCTGGAATTTTACACCCTACAGAATCATTGTTCCGGAAAATATTATTGTACAAAATACATCCATATATGCCCATTTGGCTGTAATGTTTAACAGGCTGAATGCCTTAAAGGAAATGAATTTATGAAGATACTGGCTATCGGTCAGAATTATACCGAACATAATAAAGAATTAAACAGTAAACACCCTACTGAACCTGTTGTTTTTATGAAACCGGATTCAGCATTGTTGAAAAATAACAAGCCCTTTTATATTCCTGATTTTTCGGAAGATCTCCATTACGAAACGGAATTAATCGTTAAAATTAACAGGCTGGGTAAGAATATCGATGCTAAATTTGCAAACCGGTATTATTCAGAAATTGGTTTAGGGGTTGATTTTACTGCAAGGGATTTGCAAAGAAGGCTCAAGGATAACGGACACCCATGGGAGATATCCAAAGCTTTCGATAATTCTGCAGTTATTGGTAAGTTTTTGGATGTTAGTCAGTTGGGTGATGTTCAGAAAATCAGATTTCATTTGGAAATCAATGGTAAAACAGTTCAGGAGGGATTCTCAGGTGATATGATTTTTCCTGTTGATACATTGATTGCGCATACAAGTCGCTTTTTTACATTGAAAATTGGCGATATTCTATTTACCGGTACACCGGCAGGGGTAGGTAAGGTACATCCCGGTGACAGATTAACGGGTTTTATTTTTGACGAAAAAATGTTTGATTTTATCATTAAATAATGTTAGTGAATGCTAATTTGTACAACATTTTTTCAGATATGCCGTTTAGGACATATGTATTTATAAAATTATGTTTATGAAAAGAATACTGAGTATACTCATCAGTTCAATTATATTATTTTCTTCAGGAGATGTTTTAGGACAACTCCTCAGTTTTAGTGAAAATTCTGTACTTTCACAAGGGAAATTTACAAAGATAAAAATCAAAGAATCAGGTGTTTATAAATTGACATTTGAGGATTTAAATGCCATGGGCATTACTCCTGCAAATGTTCGTATTTTCGGTTATGGGGGTGCAATGCTAAGTCAGAATTTTAACTCAAAAAAACCGGATGATTTACCTGAAATTCCAATTCATATGGAAAGGGGAGGTGATGGTATTTTTAATGCAGGTGATTATATCCTTTTTTATGCCCAGGGAATAAATTCATGGAATTATGATTCCGGAAGAGGCATGTATGTGCATACCATCAATATATATTCTAATTACGGATATTATTTTGTGACTTCAGATGCAGGTACAGGTAAAAGAATTGAAGTTTCAACAGTTGAAATACCGGCAGGTAGCGTTGTTAATCAGGTTAGTGATTTCAATGATTATGGAGTTTATGAAAAAGAACTTCAAAGTTTGTGTAATTCAGGGAAGGAGTTTTATGGTGAAACATTTGCTGATTTACTTTCTTTAAATATTAATTTCAATGCTCCCAATGTATTAAAAGGTAGTGCTTCTGTAAAAACAAGACTGGATGTTGGGGC
>JBILFS010000127.1:0-6051 GCA_044351455.1 Paludibacter sp.
GATGTACCCGAGTTCAGTAAATGGTTTTTATCCTTCATCATGTTATTGGGTCGTCTTGAGCTTTTCACAGTGTTGGTATTGTTAATACCTGCATTCTGGAAGAAATAGCCACTGCACAAATGAACATGTCCCTTTGTCAGTTTATGAAAATTTGTTATTTTATTTTTTGAAAGAAGGTCATACTCTGCATTGGATATTTATTATTGAATGATTTTTTACCGGATTAATTCCTTATGAAATAAATAAAAAATCCTCCTGAAACAATAATTCAGGAGGATTCTTTTACTTTATGAATTTTTTGATTAATACTGATTCATCATTTGATTCACTTCATCATTAACCATTTTGGCAAATTCAGCAACACTTACCGTTCCTTTATCACCTTCACCCTGACGGCGAACAGAAACCTGACCGTTTTCTGCTTCTTTTTCTCCAACGATTAACATGTATGGAATACGTTTTAATTCATTGTCGCGAATTTTACGACCAATTTTCTCATTTCGGTCATCCACCTGAACACGTACATCCTGATTGTTAAGCTCTTTGGCAACTTCATAGGCATAATCATTGAATTTCTCGCTGATAGGCAATATAACCACCTGATCAGGGGTCAACCATAGCGGAAATTTTCCGGCCGTATGTTCAATCAATACAGCCACAAATCTTTCCATGGATCCGAATGGTGCACGGTGAATCATTACCGGACGATGCTTTTGATTATCCTCTCCGGTATATTCCAGTTCAAACCTTTCCGGCAAATTATAATCTACCTGAATGGTACCCAATTGCCAGCGGCGACCAATGGCATCTTTTACCATGAAATCCAGTTTCGGACCATAAAATGCAGCTTCACCCAATTCCACACGGGCATTCAGACCTTTTTCTTTGCAAGCTTCTACAATTGCGCTTTCTGCTTTGTCCCAGTTTTCATCCGATCCAATGTATTTCTCTTTGTTCTCCGGATCCCTCAAAGAAATCTGAGCTTCAAAATTTTTGAAATCCAGTGCATTGAAAATGATAAAAATAATATCCATCACTTTCAGAAATTCATTTTTTAACTGATCAGGACGACAAAAGATATGCGCATCATCCTGAGTGAAAGAGCGAACACGGGTTAATCCATGTAATTCACCACTCTGTTCGTAGCGGTAAACCGTACCAAACTCAGCCATTCTCAATGGTAAATCCTTATATGAGCGCGGTTTAACTTTATAAATTTCGCAGTGATGCGGACAATTCATTGGTTTCAGCAAGTATTCTTCACCTTCTTCAGGCGTATTGATAGGCTGAAACGAATCCTTGCCATATTTTGCATAATGACCGGAAGTTACATACAACTGTTTGTTACCAATATGAGGAGTCATAACCTGTTGATAATCAAAACGACGCTGAATTTTCTTCAGGAAATCTTCCAGTTTAAGTCTGAGTGCCGTACCTCTTGGTAACCACAAAGGCAAACCCTTACCAACCGTTTCAGAAAAGGCAAAAAGTTCCAGTTCCTTCCCGATTTTACGATGATCCCGTTTTTTAGCTTCTTCAAGCAAAACCAGATACTCATCCAGCATTTTTTTCTTTGGAAAAGTAATACCGTAGATGCGGGTAAGCATTTTGCGTTTTTCGTCACCTCTCCAATAGGCTCCGGCAACACTTAATAATTTAATGGCTTTAATGTCGCCGGTATGGGGCAGGTGAGGGCCACGACAAAGATCTGTAAAATTACCCTGAGAATACAGCGTGATGGTACCATCAGCCAAATCACTGATTAACTCCACTTTGTATTCATCACCCTTATCCTGAAATTTTTTCAAGGCTTCAGCTTTGCTGATATCCGAACGCAAAATAGATTCCTTACGGGCAGCAAGTTCCAGCATTTTTGCTTCAATGGTCATTAAATCACCTTCTTTGATGACGGCAGTACCCGGATCCACATCATAATAAAAGCCATTTTCAATGGCCGGACCGATACCGAATTTAATACCCGGATAAAGCTCCTGCAGGGCTTCGGCCATCAGGTGCGCAGACGAATGCCAGAAAGCATGTTTACCTTCCTCATCATCCCATTTATGAAGTTTAATGGATGCATCCGTTGAAATTGGTCGGGATAAATCCCATATTTGATCATTTACAGTAACTGCAAGCACATCCTGTGCGAGTCGGGGGCTGATACTCTCAGCGAGTTGTAGTCCGGTAATACCTGATTGATATTCTCTGACTGAACTATCGGGAAAAGTTATTTTAATCATATTGTGAACCTTACAAATGGTTTTTAAAATTGAAATGCAAAGGTAATCAAAATAAGGTAAAGAACAAATGAGAAAATATCGAAATTAGTTTAATTATGATTGGAGGATTAAAAAAAATGTTTATCTTTGCACCCGCTAACGCAACAGCGGCTGTGGCGTAATTGGTAGCCGCGCCAGACTTAGGATCTGGTGCCGAGAGGCGTGGGGGTTCGAGTCCCTTCAGCCGCACAAAAAAACCGGAGGATATTTCTCCGGTTTTTTTGTGCGAAAATATTTAAATAAGAAAAATTTGATTTACTTTTTCAACATAGATTTCTTAGCCGCTTTTTCTACTTTCTGATGGTTTTTAATTTCCTCTTTTTCGGCTTTATGTAGCTTTTTCAGTGCTTTTCTTTCGTCAATCAGCTTTCTCAGATAATCTAAATAAGGCTGAACATAACGGAGTTTCTTGGATTCGTGCAGGTCGTCCATGGTAACCATCATGCCGGTCTCGTAAACAGAACCAAAATCATGGTCGAGGATAGTGCCGAAAATACGCATGGTATCGGTAAGGCCGATATATGCATTGAACATAGGAGGGATATTTTCGCCGATAGCCCGAACTGATTTGATTAATAATTTATAATCATCGTCCGGTTTTTTTTCGGTAAGCACTTTTTTTGCAAGTTTTACATTTTCTTTGCTAACGCCAACCGGTTTTTTGGGAATTATCAAACCATCAGGATCAGGGAAATGCTTCGAAAGGTATTCATAAATCAATTCACGGGCCTGCAATGGGTAGTTATGATAGATGGTTACTTTTCCTATGAAGTATTTGGCATCTTTAACTGTGTGAATCAGGGCACCAAGACCATCCCACAAATTATCGAGTGCAAACAAGCTCTTCATACCCATTTTTGTGGTTTGGTAATCAGGCTGAACAAAAGCTCTTCCTAATTCAATTGTGTAGGGCATATACTCATTGATAAACTTTTCGTTAAAAATAAATAAATGCGACATTACAAATTTCGGCTGACCATTTTCGTAAAGATTAACCTCAGATCCTGGTAAGAAGCGATATCCACCAATAATTTCCTCATTATCAGGGTCCCAAACAACTAACTGACGATACGGGTTTTCCATATAATCATATTTGTCGGTGTCAATTTCTTCGCCGGTACCACCACCTCCTGAACGGAATGATAACTCCCGTAACCGGCCAATTTCCAGCATTACATTGGGTGAATCATGAGCCGTAATAATATAGATATGATTACCGGCTTTGTTGGTGGGTCTCAGGAACTTATCTTCGGTAAGCTCTTTTTTAATAATAGCTCTGTCAATCGGATTAATAACAGCTTTCATCTTTAGAAAGAATATTTTTAGAAACTAATAGATTGCAAATGTACTGCTTTTTTATGAAAATGTTACTTTTGAATAAAAAAAATAAACGAATTGAAATTTGTGAATATATTTTTAATAAAAAAGGAATTTTTGTCAGAAAATAAATCCCGATTTCCTTTATAATGGTCTATATCTTTGAAATTTTCCTATTTTGCTGAGAATTTGCACTATAAGCAAATTTTTTTTAAAAAAAAAGACTGGAAAAGTTTTTTCAATCAGAATAATTGACATATATTTGCAGTCCGAAAAAATGAACAAATTAATTATAACAAAATAAGTATTAACAAATTAAAACTTACTCAAATGACAAAAGCAGATATCGTAAACGAGATTGCTAAAAACACAGGTATTGACAAAGCATCTGTATTGGCAACCGTTGAAGCTTTTATGGAAACAATTAAGGATTCTCTTGGTAAAAAAGAGAACGTGTATTTAAGAGGTTTCGGAAGCTTTATTATTAAGGAAAGAGCAGAGAAAACAGCTCGTAACATTTCTAAAAACACAACTATCATTATTCCGGCACACAATATTCCATCATTTAAACCGGCAAAAACTTTTGTCAGTGCAGTAAAATAAATTTAAAAATTTACACAAGATGCCAAGCGGAAAAAAAAGAAAAAGACATAAAATGTCTACGCACAAACGCAAAAAAAGACTAAGAAAAAACAGACACAAAAAGAAATAAGTCTGTAAGTCTTTAAAGAAAGTCGGGAAACAAACTTAAAGGCATTCTAAATTCTTTAAGTTTGTTTTTGTTTTAGCGAAAACAAAAATTAAATCAAAATAAAAGTGAACAGCGAATTTATTGTAGATGTAAAACCATCAGAAATTACGATTGCGCTGCTGGAGAATAAAAAACTGGTAGAGTACAGCAAAGAAAGCCGTAAAGAGACTTTTGCCGTTGGAAATATTTATGTGGGTAAAGTTAAAAAACTGATGCCCGGACTCAATGCAGCTTTTGTGGATGTTGGTTATGAGAAAGACGCTTTTCTACACTATCTTGATTTAGGTTCCAATTTCAATACCCTTAATCAATTTACAACGCAGGTGCTGAGCGACCGTAAAAAGGCACCTTCGATGCTTAAAACCAAGCATCATCCTGAAATTGAAAAAACCGGATCTATTGGTGATATTTTGAAACCAGGTCAGGAAATTTTGGTTCAGGTTGCAAAAGAACCTATTTCCACAAAAGGACCCCGCTTAACAGCAGAGATATCAATTGCAGGAAGATTTTTGGTTTTAATCCCGTTCGCCGATAAAGTTTCGGTATCGCAGAAGATCAAATCCGAAGAGGAAAGAATCAGACTTAAACAGTTGATTCAGAGTATCAAACCAAAGGGTTTCGGAGTAATTGTAAGAACTGTGGCCGAAGAAAAGAAAGTGGCGGAGTTAGTCAACGAACTGAATATTTTAGTGAAAAGATGGGAAGAAGCATGTGCTAAACTGCAACATTCCAAAGGAATTTCACTTATTCTGGAAGAAATTGGTCGCACGGTAGGAATAGTCCGTGATCTATTCAATTCCAGTTTTAACGATATCCATGTGAACGACCCGGATATTCATACTGAAATAAGAGACTATGTAGAGCTAATCGCTCCTGATAAGAAGGACATCGTAAAACTCTATAAAGAAGAAATTCCGATTTTTGATCATTTTGGAATTACCAAACAGATTAAATCGGGTTTCGGTCGTACAGTATCGTTTAAAAGTGGAGCATACCTGATCATCGAACATACAGAAGCGCTGCATGTAATTGATGTGAATAGTGGAAACAGATCTAAATCAACAGGTCAGGAGAGTAATGCTCTTGATGTTAATTTAGCTGCTGCAGATGAAATTGCCAGACAACTCAGACTTAGGGATATGGGTGGTATTATTGTAGTCGACTTTATCGATATGCATGAAAACGAGAACAGACAAAAGCTCTATGATCGCATGCGTGATATTATGTTGAACGACAGAGCCAAACACAATATCCTGCCATTGAGTAAATTTGGTTTAATGCAATTAACCCGTCAAAGGGTAAGACCGGCCAATGATATTAATATCGAAGAAAAATGTCCGACTTGTTTCGGAACCGGTAAAATGCAACCATCAGTGCTATTTGTTGATCAGGTAGAAGCCAAAATAGATTATTTGGTGAATGAACTAAAAATTAAGAAGTTTAAACTCCATCTTCATCCTTATATTGAAGCATTTATATCAAAAGGATGGTTGTTTTCACTCAAGTGGAAATGGATGAGAAAATTTGGGTCCGGTTGCCGGATTATTCCATCTCAAAGCATGGGTTTTCTTCAATTTAAATTTTATGATTTTTCGGGTAAAGAAATTGACCTTAATCAAAGAGAAGCAGAATTGAATTCTCAAATCAAGGAACAAGACAAGGAACAATAAAAAAACTGCTCTGAAGTAAATTTCAGGGCAG
>JBILFS010000046.1:0-8839 GCA_044351455.1 Paludibacter sp.
AACAGGTAAATAATAATTCAACTATTCTCGAAAACAGTACCCATGGTATCGACCTGCTGTTGAATCATATTTTGTTGTGGATATTGCCTTTTACTGCATTGATCATTTCGCTCGGTTTGTATGCTGTTTTTCTGTATTTTTTCTCCGAAACGATTGCTTTGGAGTTTATCTTGTCTTCTGCCATCCTTCTCTTCGTGCTACCTCAATATATTTTTCTGAAAAACAGGAAATTATATCAATTGCTAAAGGCAAGTCGTGATGAAAATAATCAGTTGCTTATCGAGAGTTTCAGGGGTAGTATCGAGATTTCAAAATTTCATCTGGAGGATAAAGCTATCGATCAACACACCAAACGGATGTTAAAAATCGAAAATCTTGAAAAAAGACTTCAGACGAATTCTTTTACTTTGCAGATGTTGGCCGGGCTCGGCTTTAGTTTATTGGCTGTTTTTATTTTTTGGGGTGCCGGCAATCGTGCCATCGATGCACCTTTAGCCATAGGGATATTTTTCGGGATGCTGGCACAGGCCGAACTGGCAGAAATGTTGTTCGCCGGGAAGTCGGAAAAAAGTTCGGTGGAACATCATGTAAATGATTTAAAAGCCATTATTCAGGAAGGAGAAGTGTCGGTGGAGGAGGTAATGGTTGATGAGGAACTGATGCAAATAGTGTTGAATAATTTCAGTGCAAAAATTCCGGAAACCAATATTGGCACGGAGCCCATTCATTTGGAAATTCGAAAGGGTGACTGGATTGCCTTGTACGGAGCAACCGGAAAGGGTAAGACCACGCTGCTGAACAGTCTTTTCCACCCTGAATACCGCCGCAGTGGTTCCATCATTTATAACAACAAAACTGAAATATCCCGTTTGCCCGTTCCTGAATGCATCTATGTTACCCAAAAGGCTTATTTGCTCACTGGTACTTTGCGCGAAAATTTTGAATCATTTGCCGATGAAGAAATCCTGCAGGTGCTGAATATCGTCGATCTGAAATCATGGTTTGATGTCCTCCCGCATGGATTGGATACCTGGTTGGGAGAAAATGGTGAAACCCTGAGTGGTGGTCAACGAAAGAAATTGCTTTTGGCACAGGCGCTGCTGAAAAAACCCCAATTGTTGGTTGTAGATGAACCCACAGCCGGCATCAGTACCGATAATGCGATAACTATCTTTCAGCATATCAGAAAAGAAAATCCCGGCATAACGATTCTGATGGCTACGCATTTAAAAGCCTTTGAAAAGTTTGTTGACAGGGTGGTGAAACTATAATTATTGAGTATTTTAATCCTGATATTTCAATTTTTGCTGAATCCTACCGAATCATAACTGTCGTAACCTTCATGTCTTCATCCCCCGAATGTCTTCCTATGCTGATGGTGTATTCTCCGGCATGGTTCTCAACCTGATCTTTAAGGGGGTTCCACCATGAAAGTTGTTCGGGCGACAGACTGAAATTGACTTTGGCGCTTTTCCCGGCTGCCAGCGATATGCGTTTGAATGCCCTGAGGGTCTTTGCGGGTCCTGCTTTATCCCCGTTTTTGGTCAGATAAACCTGTATGACTTCTTCTCCATCCTGATTTCCGGTATTTTTTATCGTCAAACTAAAATGCAAATTTTCGCCGGTATTGATGGTTTTGTGCTTCAGTTTCAATTTTCCAATACCAAAAGTTGTATAAGATAAACCATATCCAAAGGGGAATAATGGTTTTTCCTGCATATAACGATAGGTTCTGCCAGTCATATTGTAGTTTTCAAAGTCGGGGAGCTGACTCAGATTGCTGTAAAAAGTAACAGGAAGTTTTCCGGATGGATTGATTTTCCCTGATAGTACTTCAGCTACAGCTTTTCCTCCTGATTGTCCGGGATACCAGGCCTGAATGATTGCTTCACAGGTTTTTGTCTCGGGTACCAACCCGATTGGAGAGCCTGAACAGTTTACGAATATGATTTTCTTGCCTGCCTGATGTAATTTTTCTATGAGATTGCGTTGAACTTCCGGTAATTCTATGTCGGTACGATCACCGCCTTTGAAACCGGGCAGATTCACGCCCATCTCTTCTCCTTCCAGTTGCGGAGAAATGCCTCCTGCAAAAATGATTACATCAACATCCTGAACCTTACGGATAATTTCCTGAATATCAGGCTCGGTTTTATATCCCAAATCGAAATTCAACTGCGCATCTCCCATGGTAATCAGGGTCTTTTCCACGTGCTCGCAACCTTTAACATAGGGTATATCTCCAAAAGCCTTAAATTCTTGTCTGATTCCATCCAGCAAGGTGATTGTACGGCCTGGAGTTCCATTGTAATTTCCCCATTGCATAACTGAATCGTGGGCATTCGGACCCATCACTGCCAGTTTTATTTTTTTATCTTTCAGTGGAAGAATGTTATTTTTATTCATCAGTAGGGTAATGGATTTAGCTGCTGCTTCGGTTGCAAGCAGATTATGTGCATCAGAGGCAACTACTTCATAAGGAATTCCGGTCCAGGAAACCAATGACGGGTCGTCCATTTCGCCCAATTCGAATCGGGCTTTTAAGAGTCTTCTGACAGAAATATCCAGTTCGTTTTCTGCGATTAAGCCTTTTTCTACGGCATCAATCAGACTTTTATAACTACTTCCACAGTCGACGTCGGTACCTGAACGAACACCATCAGCAGATGCCGTGGGAGCATCAGGATGAGTCAGTTGGGCATTAGGTCTGTAAAAATCGGCAATGGCACCGCAGTCGGCCACCACAATGCCTTTAAAGCCCCATTCATTTCTGAGAATATTAATGAGTAACTGTTTGCTGCCACAACAGGGTTCGCCCTCAAAACGGTTGTATGCACACATCACCTCTTTCACTCCGCCATCCTTTACAAGGGCTTTGAAAGCAGGTAAGTAGGTTTCGTATAAGTCTCTCCGACTGATATTGGCCGCATTAAATGAGTGTCTGTTCCATTCCGGTCCCGAATGAACCGCAAAATGTTTGGCACATGCATGGGCTTTGTCATAACGTGTATCCTCCGGTCCCTGAAGTCCTTTTACCACTGCCACACCCATGATTCCGGTCAGATATGGATCTTCTCCATAGGTTTCGATGCCTCTGCCCCAGCGTGGGTCTCTGAAAATATTAATCGTAGGGGTCCACAGGGATAAACCCTGATATCTTTTAAAGGAACCTTCGGAAGCAAACCTGGTGTTTTTAGCCCGGGCTTCATCAGAAACTGCAGTATATATTTTCCCGATAAGCTGCGGGTCAAAAGTGGCGGCTAAGCCAATAGGTTGAGGAAAAACAGTAGCCAGGCCGGCCCTGGCCACACCATGTAAAGCTTCGTTCCACCAGTGAAAAGGCTTGATTCCCAGTCGTTCAACAGGTTGAGAAACGTCCATCATCAGACCAACTTTCTCCTGAAGGGTCAGTCGCGACAGTAAATCATTGGCTCTCGCTTCCGGACTTAAAGCAGGATTTTGATACGGTTCAGATGCAAAAACAAAAAGCGATGCGAGCAACAGGGTTGCTGTGAGGATTTTCTTCATACAAAAACTGATTTAAAGCATTACATAAAGTGCAAATGTAAGGCAAAAAATCAGTTTTTAAGTTGGTATATTGGTAAAAATGGTTGGTAAATCAGTATGATGAAGTAAGAATTGAAAGTTTGAAATGATTCGAAGTAATATTTATCAAAATGTGGAAATATTATGTTGTACAACATGTTTTTAAATCGGGACATATTTTATACATTTTCGTGTTACCTTTGAAAGCAAAATAACCAAAATGGAATCTAATATAATTAAGTCATATCTGAAAGCTTTGAATAAGGGCTCAGTGAGTGCTTTTACGGCGTTATATGATATGTATGCTGACAAACTATATAGCTTTGCGCTTTCAAGAATCAAATCGAGAGAATTGGCCAGCGATATTGTTCAGGAAACTTTCATGAAAATTTGGTCAATGCATAAAACTATCTCTACTGAAGGTTCATTCCAGTCATTCCTTTTTAAAATAGCAAACAATAAGATTATTGATCATTTCAGAAATTGTTTGAATTCTCCTGAGTTTGAAAACTATATTTCATTTGCTGAAAATGAGAATTTTGGAGAAAATACAACTGAAAACACAATTTATTTCGATGATTTCGTAAAGGCATTGAATCTTTGTAAAAGTAAACTTACAGAAAGACAATTAGAGATCTTTGAATTAAGTCTTGAGAAAGGATTGAATAATCAGGAGATATCAATTTCTTTAAATATTGCAGAACATACAGTTAGAAATCAACTTAGTCTGGCATTGAAGCAAGTAAGAAATGAGATCTCAAAATACGGAGTTATCGTAGTATTAATCGCTGGCAATTATCTAAACGTTTAAAACTTAACTTAAAACTACTCAAATGAAACCTGTTATAAAAGAATTATATAAGAAGTATTTGTACGGACATATTACCAAAGTTGAATTTGGTGAAATGAAGTATGAAATTAATAAAATCACCAATGAAGAACTTGCTGAATTTGAGCATAATGATTGGAATGATTTTATTACCAGAGAAAAGATGTTGGAGAGCAGGAAAGTTGAAATTAAGAATAATTTGAAGTTTTATGCGAGTCAACAGAATCAAAATAATTCAAAAAACCTTTGGTTAAAGATTGCCGCTGTTGTCTTACCTGTGATTTTTGTCAGTACAATTTTCTTAATGATTGGAAATGAGAGTGATTCCAAAAGCAAGTTTGCCATTGATGTGGACAGAGGAAGTAAAGCTACGATCATGTTGCCAGATGAATCTAAAGTTTGGATTAACTCTAATACGAACTTGCAGTATGTTGCAAACGAAAGCAATATCAGAGAAGTAAAATTAAATGGTGAAGCCTATTTTATGGTTAAAAGAGATGCCTCCAGACCATTTATTTTGGCTTTCGAAGATATTAAAATTGAGGTAGTAGGCACATCGTTTAATGTAAAAGCATACAAAAATAACGAAACTATTGAAACATCCTTAGTTGAAGGTAAAGTTAAGATTACAGGCAATCACTTATCCGGAGAATATTTGTTAAAACCAAACGAAAAAGCTATTTACAATAAAAAGTCAAATAACTTAACCATTATTTCAACTACAAATGAAATTGAAACTGCCTGGAAAAATAATGAATTGAAATTTGATTCCGAAAAATTCAGTGACGTTATGAACCGTGTCGAAGACTGGTACGGTATCACCATCGTAAATAAATATCCTCAAATTAACAATGACCTGATTACCGGATCGTTTAAAAACCAGGGCATAGAATCTGTGCTGGATATTTTAAGCACCCAATATAATATTAAATACACCCGAAGTGGTAATGTAATTACTATATCGCCCATAAAATAATTAAATTTTTATCATGAAAACAAATCGAAGTAAGAGTTGGTTAAATTTTTTGTCATTAAAAATAAGTGTACTTGCTACATTTGTATTGTTGTCCTTTTCAAACGTTTTTTCTCAGGATGTAAACCAAAGGATAACAATACAGGAGAAAAATATTACATTAAAACAGTTTTTAAAAATTATTGAAGAAAAAACAAGCATTGCAATAATTTATCGCAATATTTTGGTTGATGAGAAAAATGATATTAATGTATCAGCCAATAATAAACCATTACTTGAAGTTGTAAATAATGTTTTAAAAAACAAAGGATTATTTGCCGAAATAACCAATAAAACGCTTGTAATCAAGAAAATTGAAGAAGCAGAAAAAAAGTTAAAACCTGCTACAATACGGGTAGCAGGTATAGTAAATGACGAGCAAAACTTACCCATCATTGGTGCAACCGTAAAAGTAAGTAATACTAACAAAGGAACTATTACAGATATCAATGGGAAATTCGAAATTGATGCACCTGCTGATGGAGTATTGGTAGTTTCATATGTTGGATATTCCTCACTTGATGTTGCTGTGGGAGGTAAAAAGTCATTAAATATATCGCTCTCTCAAAACAATCAGGTGTTAAATGAAGTGCTGGTTGTAGGATACGGAACTATGAAAAAGAGTGACTTAACCGGTTCAGTAAGTTCAATTAAATCAGAAGATATATTAAAGACAAAATCCAGTAATTTTCTTGAATCAATGCAGGGAAAAATGGCCGGTGTTCAGGTTACAAGTCAATCTGGAGAGCCCGGCTCAAATATTGAAGTTAAGATCAGAGGTGCAAACTCTATTTACGGAGGGACTTCTCCACTCTATGTAATTGATGGTGTACAGGTAGATGTGAATACAAATGAAGTGGCTACTTCCTCTGTTGCAACTGCGACGTCAATGAGTCCACTTTCAAATATAAATCCGGCTGACATTGAATCAATAGAAGTGCTGAAAGATGCCTCAGCCACAGCAATTTTTGGTTCACGTGGTGCAAATGGAGTTATTATTGTAACAACAAAGAGTGGTAAAGCCGGTAAGAATGTATTTCAGTACGATGGTAGTTTTGGAATGTCGCAGGCAACACGTCGTATGGATATGTTAAACGGGGATGAATATATTGATTATCAAAAGTTTTTGGACCCAAATTCAGCAATTTTCTGGATTGATTCAGATAATAATGGTAAAGTTGAACCCGGCATTGACTCGCCAAGAGATATGAGTGAAGTAAAGCGGTTTAACTGGCAGGATGAAATGCTCCGCAATGCTCCAACTGTTACACATAACTTTGGACTTTCAGGAGGCAATAAAGGTACAACATATTCAGCTGGTTTGGGATATCTGGATCAGGAAGGCATTATAAAAAATAATGATTACCAAAGATACAATGCAAGGGTTAAAGTTGATTTTGCTGAAAATAAAATCAGTGCAGGTTTTAATGTAAATGGATCATATTCCATGCAAAACGGTGCGTCCAGTGCAGGTGGTGGAACTCAGTACAATGGTGTTGTACAATTTGTTACACTAACAAAACCAATCGATGTTTCGGACATTAATGCCGATTATATGACCGGCGGTAAGTTTGTGTATCCGACAACTATGATTGAAATGGCACAGAAAAACATTGACTTATTCCGTGTTTTGGCAAATTCCTATTTTAATTATCAGATTAATAAGTATCTAAAACTTCAGATTGAAATTGGGGGAAATATTTCCAGTTCTAAATCGAAAGAATTTTATAGTAAAGAAACTGCGTGGGGATTTATTAACAATGGTAAAGCAGCAATTCAGGAAAACAGGTCTGTGTCCTGGTTTAATCGTGAGATGCTTAATTATACCCGGAAATTCGGAAAGTTAAATGTCAATGCCATGGGAGGCTTCGAATTAAACTATTATGACTTCGAGAATTTTTTTATAGGTGTAGCCAATTTTCCTGTGGAAGCAACCGGTGTTCATGATATCAGCAAAGCCAAAACAGTAGAAAAATATGTATCAAACAAATGGGGAACAAACCGCATCTCGTATCTTGGTCGTTTGAACTTGAACTATGCAGATAAATACCTGCTTACTGCCAGTATGCGTGCCGATGGTTCTGATAAATTTGGTGAAGGAAACCGTTATGGTTATTTTCCTTCGGCTGCTTTTGCCTGGCGTGCTAATCAGGAAAATTTTCTGAAAAATATTGATGTGATTAGTAACCTGAAAGTGCGAACCAGTTACGGTGTTACTGGTAACGAACGTATTCCTGCATACAGTTATTTTGCCCGACTGGATAATACATATTATTCATACAATGGAAACCTTGCTTTAGGATTGTCGCCGGCATCCATTGCAAATCCTGATTTAAAATGGGAAAGTACTGTTCAGTATAACGGAGGAGTTGATTTTGGCTTGTTCAAAAATCGCATTAATTTTTCTGCTGACTATTTTCTGAAACAAACTTCAGATATGTTATTACTTTCACCTGTATCTGCACAAACAGGTTTTAGTCAACAGTGGAAAAATATTGGAAAGGTAGATAATTATGGGATAGAATTAATGCTTTCTACTCACAATATTGATACAAAAAACTTTAAATGGATTACAACCATTAATTTTAGTAAAACAGATAATAAAGTTACAGATTTGGGGCCCGGTGTTAATTTTTTACCTGTTACACTTTATGGTGGATTTTTTCAGAATGTAGGTCGTGTAACAAAAGGTGAATCTATTGGTACTGCTTATGGATTTGTTTGGGATGGTGTTTATCAACTGGAAGATTTTACATGGCAAAACAACAGCGACCCAACAGTTGAGTATGACAAAAGAATTTTTGTTTTGAAACCGGATGTTGTACGTGTTGCCGGAGCTGCAGTTAAGCCAGGCTCGTTTAAATTCAAAGATTTGAATAACGATAAAGTTGTTGATGATAACAACGACCGTAAAACTATAAGCCGAAGTGCTCCAAAGCATTATGGCGGTATCAACAATACATTTATATATAAAAATATAGAATTGGGAATTTTCTTTGATTGGTCATACGGAAATCAAATTTTGAACGAAGGTAAATATCTTTCGGAAGGAACTCAAAGTTGGATGAACCTGCGAAAGGATTTCTGGAATAATAGATGGACACCTGCTAATCCGACAAATAATTACGGAACTATTGCGTCGAAAAACGCTACAGCTACATTAATATCGAGCTATTATGTGGAAGATGCGTCTTACTTCCGTCTGAAAACCGTAAACCTGGTTTATAATGTTCCTGCAAAAGTTGCAAGTCGATTAAAATTCAGCGATATCAACTTATATATAAATGGATCAAATCTTTATACATTTACAAAATATTCGGGTTATGATCCTGAAATTAGCTACTATAACCAGCTGTTGACAGGTTTCGACCGTTACTCATATCCAAAAGCCCGAACTGTTACAGTTGGAGTAAAAGCAACATTCTAATACGATTAAATTAATGATCAAATGA
>JBILFS010000032.1:0-10218 GCA_044351455.1 Paludibacter sp.
ATATTTATACTGATATGCTCAGTGTTACTTCTTCAGAGTTGTGATTCTTTTCTCGATGTAGTTCCCTATTCATTTACTTCTCCCGAGAACTTTTATAAAACCGAAGCTGATTTTGAATTGGCAATCAATGGTTGTTACGATATAATTAATGCCGGTTCGGTGCAAACACTGGGTAACTACGATACATGGGGACGTGGTTTGTATTTCATGCTCAATGGCACAACTGACGAAATGATAACACAGGGAACAAGCGTACCGATTGAATATGCACAGTTTGGATATGCGTCGTACAATAGCGATAATAAATTTATTAAAAACAACTGGTTCTTTTTTTATGCGGGAATAAACCGTTGCAATTATTTGCTTGAAAAAATTGATGCTGTTGAATTTTTCAAAGAAGAACGTAAAACAGAAATTAAGGCTGAAGCCCGTTTCCTCAGAGGATATTATTATTATATGTTGGCAAACTTGTTTGGAGGCGTTCCGGTTTACACTACTTCACAACAAGATCCTTTTAAAGCACGAAATAGTTTGCAGGAAACTTACGAACAAATTATTCAGGATTTACGTTTTGCCTACGAAAACCTGAAAGACCGTGCAACAAATAAGGGTGCTGCCAATAAATATACTGCGGCAGGTTATCTTGCAAAAGTTTATACTTACCTCGGAAGTTGCAAAAAAAATAATGTGGGTGAAAATCTTAATTTTCCGCTGAACAGTTTTCAATGGGTAAATGCAGCTACAATGTATTCTGAGGCTTTAAAGCTTACAAATGACATTGTACTGAATGGTGGTTATAAACTTATTGATCGATATGATTTCAATTTCCGTGAAACAACTAAGTCCTATCAATATCAGGAATGTCTCTTTTTGTCTGAAGCATCTTCTGATGCCGGTATGAACAAGATAAATATCTGGCTAAATAATCTTACTCCTCAGGGCAATTCAAATGTAAACGGTGGTGGTTATGGATGGCAACGTCCACTCGGCGAGGTATACAATAGATATTCCACAGAAGATAAACGCCTGAATCACAATATAACAGGTAATTTTAGCGGAACAATTGGCGAAGAAACAATCGATGGGGTTAAATATTATATTCCCCGTCCAATTCCCAGTGCAAATACCGGCTGGCTAAGTTGTGGGAAATTTCGCTATCGCGACCCGAAACAAAAAGCTTTGCCTTCGTGGGCGTCGGATGGTAACTTCCCGTTGCTGCGCTATGCCGATATATTACTGCTCCATGCCGAAGCTTTGTACGAAAATAATCAGGAAACAGAAGCAAGATCCATGCTTACAGAAGTTAGACAACGTTCCGCTTTGTTAAATGTTGCTGATTTAAACTCCGTTTATTTCAAAGCCGACTTTTTGGAAGAGTTACTCGATGAGCGTTCACGTGAGTTGTGTTTCGAGGGTCATCGCAGATTCGATTTGATTCGCTTCGGTAAAATTACTGAAACCATAAATAATTTGAGTACAGAGCGTACAACCGGTTGGTACAACGACCAGGTACCTACATTAAAAACCAATTGGGCTGACTATAAAATATGGATGCCTATACCAATTTCTGAGATGGATATCAATTCAAACTTAATTCAAAACCCGGGTTGGGTAAAATAAATTTATGTATAATATGCGAACAAGACTAGTATCATTTCTGATATTTTTTAGCTTTATTACTGTAACTGCACAAACTGAAAAATTTAGTATCGGTAATAATGACTTAAACGTTCATTTCGAACTTCAAAAAACCAAATTGAAACAACGTTTAGTACTTCCCGGAAATTATAAGGGTACTACTTCGTTGCCCGATATTGTGCATGAATCTGATCTGGAAGTTTCACTTCAGTGTACCGGCGAAGACAGAGCCTCGCATCATGGTGCAAAACTATGTGGAGGTACACCGGGATTGCGTTTGCAGTTTGTGAAAAAAGAGGAAAAACAAATTCCGGGAGGAAAACAAATTGTCATTATGCAGAAAGACTGGAATTTAAATCTGATAGTAGAATCGTATTACGATTTTTATGACAACACCAATACCTGCAGAAGATATACAAAAGTACGTAACCAGGGTAAATCGGATGTGGGAATTGAATACCTTAGTTCGGCTATGATTAATAATATCGGAAACCTGGGTAAAGGTTCGGTTGAAGAAAAATTGCAGTTTCATTGGGCTTATAATACCTGGAAAGCTGAAGGTCAGTGGCGCACACAACGTCCAAGTGACATGGGATGGGCAGAAAACGGTGAATTCCTGTTAAGTGGAATTTTTCACAACAACTTAGGTTCGTGGTCTACTATCAAAGAACTTCCCATGGCAATGGTCGAAAATAAAGCCATCGGTGTAACCTGGTTTTGGCAAATTGAGCACAATGGCTCATGGCACTGGGAGTTTTCAAACATCAGAGGTAAAGGCGACAATAAAAATACCGGAGAATCCACTTCTACCTACTTATATTTGGGTGGACCTGATGAAGAACATCATCATGCCTGGAAATCATTGAAACCAGGTGAGGTTTATGAGTCGGTTCCTGTAGCAATTGGTTGTGTAACAGGCGGATTCGATGAAGCTGTAGCTGCACTTACTAAATATCGTCGTTCGGCTTGTATGACTCCTCATGAGGATAATAAAAAATGTCCGGTAATCTTCAACGACTACATGAATTGTTTGTTCGGAGATCCGACAACTGAAAAGGAATTGCCATTGATTGATGCTGCAGCAAAAGCAGGTTGCGACTATTTTGTAGTTGATGCCGGATGGTATGCCGAAAGAAGTGAACAATGGTGGGGAAGTGTTGGCATGTGGCAACCGGGTAAGAGCCGCTTTCCAAATGGAATTGAGGAGGTTATGGGATATATTAAAAGAAAAAATATGATTCCGGGATTATGGCTTGAAATTGAACGCTCTGGTGTAAATTCTCCTCTAAAAGGTAAACCCGATGACTGGTTCTTTATGCGACATGGTAAACGAGTAGTTGAAAACCAAAGTCATTTCCTTGATTTCAGAAACAATGAAGTACTTGAACATGCCAATGAAGTTGTTGACCGTGTAGTAAAGAAATACGGAGCAGGATATATCAAAATGGATTATAACTTCAATGCACTTATGGGAACTGATTCAAAATCAAGCAGTGCCGGACAAGGATTACTTGAGCATAACAGAGCTTATCTGAATTGGATGAAAGATGTGTACAAACGATACAACAATCTGGTGATTGAAAACTGTGGCAGTGGTGGCTGTCGTATGGATTATGCTATGCTTTCGCAACATCAGCTACAATCTTCGAGCGATCAAACCGATTACCGGAAATATCCATCAATAGTTGTAGGAACAATGGCTGCAGTATTGCCCGAACAGTTAGCTGTTTGGTCGTATCCTATGAAAAATGGAAATAAATACGAAGCATCTTTCAATATGGTCAATGCCATGGTTGGGCGTATTCATCAAAGCGGACATTTAGCTGAATTGCCTGAAGAAAGTTTCAAACAGGTAAAAAAAGGTATTGAGGTTTACAAAGCTGAGCTTGCTCCGAAAATACCGGCAGCTATCCCGTTTTTCCCCCTGGGAATGCCTGATATTTCGGACAGAATATCACCTGTAGCGTTGGGTTTAAGTCATTCCGATGCCGATTATTATGCTGTTTGGCGATTGGAAGGTACCAATGTGGTAAATCTAAAATTAAAAAACAATGGTAAAGCTGAAATTATTTACCCTACTGATTTGGGAATTGAAATTAGTAATGGTCATGGAACTGCAAGTGTTAAGTTCCCGGCCGAATATACTGCTGTAATAATTAAAGTTTCAAAGTAAAATATACTGAAATGAAAGTGAAGGAAACATTATTAACGGCCACGTTGGCAACTTCAACCCTTTTGTCTATCGGAAGGGTTGAGGCTGTTGAAAAACGTCCGAATATACTTTTCGCATTGGCCGACGATATTTCGTTTCCACACATGAGTGCTTATGGTTGTAAATGGGTTAGTACTCCGGCTTTTGACAGAGTGGCCAAAAATGGCATTCTCTTTCAGAATGCATATACACCTAACGCCAAAAGTGCACCGTCACGTTCATGTATCCTAACAGGACGTAATTCGTGGCAACTCGAGGCAGCTGCAAATCACATGTGTTTTTTTCCGGCAGATTATAAAGTTGTTACCGAAGTGCTTGCCGGGAATGGTTACCACGTGGGTTATACAGGAAAAGGATGGGTTCCGGGCATTGCTCAAAATGCGAATGGGAGCAATCGTGAATTGCTTATTAAGGCTTATCGAACCAATAAATTGCAGGCCCCAACTTCAGAAATAAGTAACGAAGATTATGCCCGCGATTTTGAATCGTTCCTCACACAAAAAAAAGGTGATCAACCTTTTTTCTTTTGGTATGGTGGATGGGAGCCTCACAGGGCTTTTGAGTATGGAAGTGGCTTGAAATATGGTAAGCGCCTCAGTGAAATTGACAAAGTTTTTGACTTTTGGCCTGATGTAGATTCTGTGCGAACCGATTTGCTCGATTATGCTTATGAATTGGAGTATTTCGACAAGCAACTTGGGAAGATGTTGACACTCCTCGAAAAAACAGGACAGCTTGATAATACTGTCATAATTGTTACAGCCGATAATGGCATGGCATTTCCCCGTATAAAAGGACAGGCCTACGAAAGGTCGAATCATTTGCCATTAGCCATCATGTGGCCGAAAGGTATAAAAAATCCGGGAAGAACTATTCGTGATTTTGTAAGTTTTATTGACTTTACTCCTACTTTTCTGGAGTTAGCCAATATTGCTTTGGATAAAACCGGTATGAAACAGCTTACCGGAAAAAGTCTTACATCCTTGTTTTCATCTTCAAAATCGGGATGGATAGAACCCGGTAGAGATTATGTATTGATAGGAAAAGAACGTCATGATGTTGGCCGTCCTTCTAATCAGGGCTATCCTATACGGGGTATAGTAACACGTGATTATTTGTATATTAAAAACTACGAAACAAAGCGTTGGCCGGTTGGCAATCCTGAAACAGGATATCTGAATTGCGATGGAAGCCCTACGAAAACGGTATGTATTAAAACCCGTAATACAGTTGACTCAATTTATTGGCGGCTTAATTTTGGATTCAGACCATCAGAGGAACTTTATGATTTAAAGAAGGACAGAGACTGTATGAATAACCTGGCCACCGATAAAAGACATGCAGCTAAGAAGCAAAAACTTATTCAGTTGATGGTGAAAGAGCTAAAGTTACAAAATGACCCAAGAATGTTTGGTAAAGGGGAGCTGTTTGATAATTATCCTGTTGCTCCATTGAGTTATATGTTTTATTACGAAAATTATTTAAACAATAAAGCCGAAAAAGTAAACTGGGTTAATCCCGGAGATTATGAATAAAAAATATTAATCACTTTAAATTTAGTAAATATGAAATTAAAAATTTACACACTCATGTTTTTGATGTCAGTTACTTTACTGACTAAGGCAATTGTACCAACTCCATCCGTACATTTAGCTTTGAATGAGGATGCCGGCGCAACCCAAATTGTTAACGCTGGTAGTCGAACCGATATTGTGGTTGTTCCAAATACCAATGGTGGAGGAATAATGACATCCGGAGTTGTGGATCCAATACGTGGTAAAGTTTGGTATGTAAACACAAACTACAATGCATTTTTTCATTTTAAGAAAGATGTAAGTGGCACATTGTCGGATTATCCTGGAACTACAGGGAATGCGGCTCGTACCTATATGTTTTGGGTAAAACCTGATGGACTTGCGTTTTCGGCATTATTAAATTCAGGAATCGGACCGGCTGCAGCCTTTGATGTTCAATTGGAAGGAGCAGGCAATCCTCGTGTTGGCGATGGCACCAATTACACCAAAATGTACGACATTACCATGAAGAATCAGAAATGGGTTCACCTGGCTTTTGTTATGAAGGACAATGATGGAATTCAGGATGTGAAAATGTATATCAATGGACGAGTATCGATTCCATATAACACCGGCACAAACGCTAAAGTAAATACAGACCCAAACGGAGTTTTAAAATTTTTACAGAAATACAAAGGTTGGGCTTCCGACTTCAGATATTTTGAAACAGCACTTACCGGCTCACAAATCCGTGAAGTGTATGGTAAAAAAGACTTGATTTTACACTATAAATTCAACGAATCTGCTGGTAATTCGAATATTGCTGATTATTCGGGCAATAACTTTACTGCTACTATGCAGGGAATATTTTTAATGGGAGAGCCTGATCCAGTTAGGGGAAAAGTAGTAAAAATGGCCGGAGCCTCGCTCGAACCGCTCAACTTTAAAGGAGTTTTAGGCGATAATCCTCGTACCATTTGCTTTTGGTATAAACAGGATGCTTTGGCGCATTCCAATATCTCCTATTATGGTGCCGGAACCGATCAGTTTCAGATACAGATTTCAGCAGTAGGAGCTGTAACAATTTATAACTCATTCGACCCTTCTCCAAGTTATACTGTGGGCTTAGGACCTATTGATTTTACCACATGGAAGCATGTTGCTGTAGTTTCTGATGGCAACGATGCCAATTTTATTCAGGTTTATGTGGATGGTACTCCTTTGCAGATGGACAATGCTAATATCACAAAACAATTGTTATACACTAAACCTGCAGCCGATATGAAAGTGTTAAACGATGCAAGCGGTTATTTAAGCGACTATCGTATATATGCAGGAGCACTTACTCCCGCAGAGATAGCGGCAGTAAAGGATGGCACAACAGCCGTTAAACAAATTGGTTTAAATCAAAGAGTTTATCCAAATGTTACAACCGGAATCGTTCATTTTGCAGAACCGGTTCATCAGGTTCAGGTTCTCAATATCTCAGGAGTGGTTCAGAAAACATATACCAATTCCGAAATCCGATCCATTGATTTATCAGGTTTAAATTCAGGTATGTATATCTTGCTTGTAAATAACAACGAATATGTGAAAATTCTAAAGAAATAATGATATGAATTTGCGTAAAATTTTTTTAATGATTTTCGTAGCATGTAATATGTTATCCTATGCTACACTGCCAACTCCGGTTATACATTTTCCGATGAATGAAAATGCGGGAGCAACATCGCTGGTAAATTCTGTATCCGGAAGTACAATAACTGCCGATGCAACTACATCCGGAGGTACCATGACTTCGGGGGTTGTTGATGCCATTCGCGGAAATGTATGGTACATAAATTCGAATTATAATGGATTCTTTCATGTAAAAAATAGTGGTGCGGACTATCCCGGTGCAACAGGAACTGCAGCCAGAACCTATACGTTTTGGATTAAACCTGAAGTGATTCAGTTTAATGATCTGCTGAATACAAATAATTTTATTGTTCAGATGGAAGGAGGCGGTGGAATAAGAACCGGAGATGGCACCAATTTTACTAAAATGTACGATATGTACCCCATTGTAAACAAATGGGTGCATGTAGCAATTGTAATGTCAGCCGGTTCCACCGTTAACAACGTGAAGATGTATTATAATGGCAGGTTGTCAACTCCAACCAATACCGGAACGAATCCTGCAATTAACACGACTTCAACCTTATTGAAGCTATTTCAAAAATATAAGGGTTGGGTGAGCGATTTTCGCTATTACGATCAGGCGCTTACTCAGGCTCAGGTAATGGAAGTGTATGGTTACAAGGATTTAGTTTTTCATTATAAGTTTAACGAGAATACTGGCGCTACAGCTGCAGTAGACCATTCATATTATGCATGGAGCTCTACTACCGGGGGTACTGTAACTCTTGGACACACAGATGCAACACGTGGTCAGGTAGCGAAGTTTACAATCGGGACACTGAATGTTACTAATTTCAAGGGAATTCTTGGAAGTAATCCCCGTACACTTGCTTTTTGGTTTAAACAGGATGTGGCAAATACATTTACTAATATTATGTATTACGGAGCAGGTAATGCACAATTTCAGGTTCAGGTAAATGCCTCGGGAAATATTGTAGTTTATAATTCGTATACCAGTCCAACAGTTCAAAGTTATTTGGTTGGTGTTGGTCCATATAATTTCTCTACATGGCGACATATTGCTATCGTAACCAATGGTTCGGATGCAACACAAATAAAAATATATGTTGATGGAGTTGAAGTTAATTCTTATGACAGAGCAAATCAGCAGGTTAGCACAATAAATACACAAACCTCATCAGACTTGAAAGTTGCAAATTCTACCACAGGTTATTTAAGTGACATGCGCCTGTATGCTGCCGAAATGACCCAAAGTGAAATAAACTCAATCAGGAATAATCAATGGATTACTAAAGTCTCAATTGGTAGTTCAACAAATTCAGGTGGTTTACCCTTATTCCCAAATGCCAATATTGAAGTTTCGGCCGGAACAGAGTTGACTCTGAATACAAACCCAAGTGTCGACAGGGTTACACTTTTACCGGGAGCAAAACTTACCATGGGCGCGAATACACTTACTACTTCATCAGGTATTACACTTGAAAGTGATGCAACAGGCACTGCTACAATTCTTAGTAATGCAGCCGTAAGCAATGTTACAGTTAAACAATATGTTGTTGCAGGACGTAACTCTTATCTGAGTTCTCCCCTTGCATCTGCGGCATATGGTGTTCTGAACAGGGGAACAAGTGTAGTTGAATGGAATGAGGCAACCAAATCATGGGATAACAAATCATCGGGAAATCTTTCAATTGGAAAAGGTTACATACAGGTAGCAGGTGCTGCTGAGGGATCAACAGGTACCCTGAACTTTGTAGGTGGCAATACGAACAGTGGTGTAATTAACGTACCCGTTACAAGAACTGAAAGCGGCTCATCGAGAGGATTTAACCTGGTTGGAAACCCATACCCATCCTATGTAAACTGGAGTAGTATTATTGTAAATTCGTTTAATTCAAATATTGATAAGTCATTCTGGTATCGGACTAAAAATACTCTTGGTGGATATACTTTTGTAACTTATAACGGTACGGCCAGATCTTATGTTGTAAGTAATGGAACTGTAAATACAACAATAAATGATAAAATACCTCCAATGCAGGCTTTCTGGATTAGAGTAAATGCCGGAACATCATCTACAAACTTAAGGTTTGTAAATACTATGCGTGAGCATCGGGATGACAATCAAAATCTGTTTAAAGCTCCTGTTTTAAATAAAAGAGCCAGCCTCAGATTACAACTAAAAAATGAAACTCAAAGCGATGAAATATTAATATATTTTGATGAAAATGCATCTGGCTCATTTGATGATTTTGATTCACCTAAAATGTTTAATAATAGCAGTGCAGTTCCAGATTTGTATACGATTGCAAATAATGAAAAATTAGTAATTAACGGGTTGAATTCTGCTGATTTCAACAAAGAAATTGTTTTGGGATTTGGATTAAACAAAGAAGCTGATTTGAAATTCAGTGTTAGTGAATTTACCGGATTCCCTGAAGGTTTCAAAGTTATTTTATGTGATAAAATAAATGATTCTCAAACAGAACTGCAACCAAATGCTGAATATTATTTCAATACTACTTCACCAACACTTAATAATGAAGGTAGATTTAGTGTTATTTTCAAAGCACCAGGTTCAACAACATCAACCAGGCAGGATGTTTTCAATCAAGCGAATGTGTTTGTCAACAAGGAGAATAAAATTGTTATGAGTACGCCAATAGGAAGTTTTTATGAAATCTTCAGTGTTACAGGCCAAAAAATCAAACATGGGATATCTCAATCTGTTGTACAGGAAATTGATCAGGTATTCTCGTCCGGAATTTATATTGTCAAACTTAATTTTAACAAGAACCAAAAAATCAAAAAGTTATGGATAAAATAAAAATTGATAAAAAGAAATCAGGATATGATTATGTTCAGCCTGAAATCAACATGATCTTGTTGGATAATGAGATTTCGCTACAATTACAATCTGATCCACCTGGTGGACCCGGGGAAGATCTGGGGCTGATTTTTTTAAATGATAATAATTCAAAAATAATAATATGAAAACACGTAATCTTTTTTTAATGATTTTCGTAGCATGTAATATGTTATCCTATGCTACACTGCCAACTCCGGTTATACATTTTCCGATGAATGAAAATGCGGGAGCAACATCGCTGGTAAATACCGTATCCGGAAGTACAATAACTGCCGATGCAAACACATCCGGAGGGACCATGACTTCAGGGGTTGTAGATGCACTGCGCGGAAAAGTATGGTACA
>JBILFS010000128.1:0-6020 GCA_044351455.1 Paludibacter sp.
CCGCCAATCCTGTTGAGGCCATGGCCACAGGAAATATCCTTCAGATCATCATTTTCGGAGTTTTTCTTGGATTTGGTATCAGTGTACTTGCAAAAGACCGGAAAGAACCCCTGTTGAAAGGATTGGATACCCTGCTCGATGCATTAATCTGGTGTATGTCAAAAGTAATGTGGACAGCTCCTTTGGGTGTATTTGGATTGATGGCCGATGCAACAGGTACCTATGGATATGATTTATTGATGAAGGTTGCCAATTTGTTATGGCTCAATGTGATGTTATTTTTATTTATATTACTCGTGTTTTATCCCCTGACCATCAAACTATTCTCAAAAACAAAAGTCAGTACTTTCATGAAGGCGATGATAAAACCGCAACTGGTAGCATTTACCACTTCATCCTCACTGGCCACATTACCAACAACGCTGGAAACCTGTGAAAAGGAATTGCATGTCAGCAAGGAGACCGCCTCTTTTGTGGTGCCATTGGGCGCCACCATCAATATGGCCGGAAATGCCATGTATTACGCCATTGTTTGTTTGTTCTTTGCTCAGCTTTATGGGATGGATCTCAGTTTTGCATCTTACCTGGCCATTGTTGTTACCGCCACACTGAGTGCAGTTGGTGCTGCCGGAGTGCCCGGACCATCACTCATGGCTGTTGCAGTTTTGGTTTCTGCAGGATTGCCGGTCGAAGGACTGCCATTGTTATTTGCTGTCGACAGGATATTCGACATGCTGAGAACGGTTTTGAATATTACGGGTGATGCGGCGTGTGCGGTGATTGTGGATGGGAAATAGGATATCAACCGATTTATCCATAAATTGAATTACAAGAAGTAAAATTGATTGATTTTTTCAATTTCTGCAACTTTTGGACACATTTCTGCAACTTTTGGACACATAAATGCCGGATTTTCCAACTATCTTTGTATCGTAATCAAAAAAATACGGATCAGTGTTGAAATGATTATGAGTGTTTGTATGTATTAATCTGTTGTTTAATTTGAAAATCTTATTATATGTTTAATTGTCAGTTGTTTGAGAGTTATGTATCAGTTGCCGTTAATCTTGTTTATTCATCAGTGTTGATAGTGATGTTTATCAGTTTGTTTTTGTTTAGCATCAACAGAATCTTGAAAGGTTGGATGAACAGAATTCTTGTTGTATGTTCGAAGGAAATAACTGAAATGATATGTTGGGACAAGACACAACGTTTATATGTAGAAAATGAAATTCAGCCAGTTATCCATGCAGTAAGTCAACCTGTATACATGGCTGACAATAAAGAAGTAAAAAGATCAGCAAGTTTTAAAACCTGAAAATACCGGTTTTTCAAAAGACCTTTTAAATTTCAATCCTATATTGATTTTGGTTTTATTGTCCTGAATTGCAGTAATCATCTACTACCTGCTATACCGTAAACAGGACAATTCACTCCTACCAGACAGGACAATTTACTCCTACCAAAAAGAACTATTTGCTCCTACCAATCAGACGAATTGCTCCTACCAATCAGACGAATTGCTCCTACCAACAAGACAATTCAGTCCTACCAACACGCGTCAAAAACGGGATTCACATGCGATGTGAGTCCCGTTCTCACATACAAAACATCCTACCACCATGAGTAGTGAATACGTATTCACTGTGCATGTGAATAGTGAGTTTTGCTCGTGGGAATAGGTTCAACAGCGCAATTTGGTCCATCGAATGATACAATTTGGTACTACCAATTAATCAAATCTGTCCTATGAATTACTCGTGTTCGTAGGACTGATTTGATTTTTTGGTTGAATTTAATGAATAAAGAGAAAATATTTTACGTTTTGCAGTTTTTTTTTTGTTGTTTTGCAATCTGAATTGTGAATTTGCAATATTTCTCAATTTAAATATATCAACTTATATTATCCCTTCCACTGATGAGGCGAAGTACAATTATTTGGAATTTCTGCCTATATATGTCGAAACGAATCCCGATTTCCCGGCTATTGTTATTTCGCCTCAATGTCCGGAAGCTCCCGTAAAAATCACCGTTTATACAGATGCCGACCACGATTCGTGGACAGAAACTTATGCCAATCCGAAAATGTACGAGTGGTTATTTGCGCAAACAAAGAAAAAATAAAGAGATTTTTTATTTTAAACTCTCAAAAAATTCCTCAACAAGAAGTAAACGGGCTGCATTGGATTTGTTGAACAGCAGATGTTCAAAATCTCTCATCTTGACAGATAAATCTACTTTTTTCAACATGTCTTTTGTTGCGGTTTTTAAATCAGCTAAATTATGAATCCCAATCATTGCACTCAAAAAATTGTAATCCGGTTTTGCTTGTGCCAAAAGAAACATAGCATCGTAAAAATCCCTGCCCTTTTGCCTCGAGAGCATGGCAGATAGTTTCATAGCACACAACACTTCATCTGTTGGCACCGGAAAAGAAAAGAACATTCCACAACCTTTAATTGTAGTCATTACCCGTTGATAATTAATTAGTTGATCCTGAACTTCCATTTTTATCAAAAACCGTTCTTCTTTGTGTCCGGTGAGGTTCAATTCAAAAAGCAGTTCGGGAAAATGAAGACTTCGTCTGAATGCCTTTAATTTATCGTTTTCTTTGTCTCTGGCTTCTACACGCAAACCACTACGCTGTAAATATTGTATTACAGCATCGGTCATATTTCCAAACTCTTCCTTAGTCAGGTTTTTACAATCAAAGTCTAAATCTTCTGAAAATCGGTCTATTCCCTTTACCAATCGAAGGTTAGTGCCTCCGATAAATGTGATTTGACGGATAAAATGCGTGGTGGATAAAAAATCCAATATCTGAAGTTGCAGGTATTCCTTTACAATATGTTTTTGGAATGCAGCATTTGCACGTAATTCGGGCGTATAAAAATTCCGGATATATTCTAACTGTATCATAATTTGTATAAGCTCGTTAATAAATCAATTCTTTTCTCCAATGTTTTGTTTTTGAATTTCAGGACATATTCTCTAAAAAGCTCCCAATTAAATTCATCCTGCATAAAATCTTCATCCAAGCGTAAATCCTCAAAATCTCGTTTAGTTTTATAAAAGGGATAGAGGTAAAGCAAGTCGAGCAATGCTTTTTCAGGTTGAGCCATTTGCAGGGTTCGTCCGTTGGCAATAGCTTTCAGGTCGTATCCAAATAGTAAATCGTTGCGTAAACTTTTGTAGGAAAATTCACCCATTTGATTATTGAAAGTGGCTGTCTTTAGTGAAGTTACACTCGTTATCTGCACCACCGCTTCGGGAATAATACCGTAAAATGACAATGCTGTGTGCAAGCTAATGTACGATGGGCGATACATGCGATTAGCAAAATACAACTGGTAATCGGGTTTTGACAGGTACTCGGGGAAGGTGTAATAACCTTGTCGTAAACGCACCAACAAACCACGCCTTATCCAGTGCGAAAAATTATTCCGATCGAAATCATGCTGCCAGGCATAAACCTGATGGTTGCTAAAGCAAGCCAAATCGAACATCTTATCCTTAAATTGGAGGTAATTCATACCATAAATCATTTCTATTAAGCAGCAAATATACTGCATTTTAGAAATAAAACCAAAAAAAATTGCATTTTCTATACACATTTGACTCCGAAGGAGTTATATCAACGGGAGGGATATTAAGGGTGTATAATACTTCCCTTTGTCAGGACATAAATTGCAGCAAGTTAAGATATTATTTTTTTGTAATTAAATATCTGTTTTGTGTAATGTTTGTGTAATGTTGCAAAACAAAAAAGACCCACACCCTTCAGTGTAAGTCTTTCATTTTCAGCAGTCGGGATGACAAGATTCGAACTTGCGACCACTCGCCCCCCAGACGAGTACTCTAAACCGGGCTGAGCTACATCCCGCTGATTAAACCGGCGACAAAAGTACGAAAAAGTCGCGAAAATCCCAAATATTTTTTCTAAATATGTAAGCCGTTTTAATAATTTACCATATAAGTTGATACACGTATTTTACATATATATTTTAAACTGTCAACTGTCAACTATCAACTATCAACTATCAACTGTCAACTGTCAACTGTCAACTGTCAACTAAAATGCCTTATTTGGTTAAATTCCTTTTTCCGACAAATACCTTTCGGCTTCAATGGCGGCCTGACAGCCACTGCCGGCTGCTGTGATGGCCTGACGGTAATGGGGATCGGCTACATCACCGGCTGCAAATACGCCGGCTACATTGGTGCGGGGTGTGCCTGGTACGGTTTTGATATATCCAACTTCGTCGGTTTCTATCCAGGGTTTGAAAATATCAGAATTGGGCTTGTGTCCAATGGCTAAGAAAAAACCATCAATTTCAATATGTACCTGTTCTTCGTCCGACTGTCCGCGTCTTTTAACCAGATTAGCGCCTTGTACGACTTTATCTCCTGTCAATCCAAGGGTTTCGTGCTCAAACAGTACTTCTATCTTCGGATTGTTCATCACTCTTTCCTGCATGATTTTAGAGGCTCTCAGGAATGGTTTTCTGACAATCAGATAGACTTTGCTTGCCAGTCCGGCCAGATATATGGCTTCTTCTGCGGCGGTATCGCCTCCTCCCACAACGGCCACTTTCAGTTTTCTGTAGAAAAATCCATCGCATGTTGCACAGGCTGATACGCCTGATCCGGCATATTTGGCTTCATCAGGTAAACCCAGGTATTTGGCTGTGGCTCCTGTTGAAATGATGATGGTTTCTGCTTCAATGATTTTCTCTCCGTCGATGGTAACTTTGTAAGGTGAAGCGGTTAAGTCTGTTGCTGTAGCATGACCCCAACGGATATCGGCTCCGAATCTTTCTGCCTGCTTTTTCAAATCCTCCATCAATTCCGGACCTGTTGTGCCCGATGGATATCCGGGGAAATTTTCCACTTCTGTTGTGGTGGTTAATTGTCCGCCGGGTTGCATGCCTTCATACAAAACCGGACTCAAATTGGCTCTCGATGCGTAAATAGCTGCGGTGTATCCTGCAGGACCCGATCCGATGATCAGGCATCTTACTTTTTCTGTTGTATCCATATAATTTTTATTTTATTTTATTTCTATCATCTTAAATCATTCAAAGTAATGCCTTTGAATTTATTTTTATCAAAAACAAAAGTAGTAGCATTCACCAAGGTATTTTTTTCATACTTATTGATGATGATTTCCTGCGAATTTCCTTCTTTAAATTTGATATATACCGATTGAAGATTGCCGTTCGTCTTGTTAAACCTCACCTGAATTTGCTGAAATTCCTGCTTTTTATCAATGGGTGTCATGATGACTACTTTCAGATTTTTTGGCGGTGTTTTACTCATCGTCAGTTTGCTCACTTTTCTGAAAGCACCAATCACTGCCACAGGATTTGTTTGTGCCAGTTCTTCCTGTGTTGGTTCGGTAATGTTCACTTCGCGGTTGCTCTCAACCAGCGACCATTGTGTTTTACCGTTAAACCAAACCTTCAATTCGGACATTTCAAGATAAAACTGATTTCCTTTCAAAATAAATTTTCCCTGAAACGTCTGCGAATTTACAGGTTTTTTTTCTGATATTTTGAATGTGAAATTTGAACTGATAGCTGATGTCTTTACAGTGTTCGTAAAATTATTGATAAGTGTTTCAGCCTCAGTAAGTTTCTGTGCGTAAACTCCAAAAATCGAATTTATGAATAGCACTATAGAAAGAATAAATTTGTCCATTTTTGATGATTTTTTAATGAAAATTAATGCTTGTCATCAAAGATGTTTCAATAATTGTTCCAAATGATATTCGTCCATCACCAATACCTGACGCGCCTTGCTGCCTTCGTTCGGACCAACAATGCCGGCTACCTCCAGTTGATCCATCAGCCTGCCTGCCCGGTTGTAACCAATCGAAAATTTTCGCTGAATATTGGAAGTTGATCCAACCTGAGAAGATACGATTAATCTTGCTGCTTCTTCAAAAAGCGGATCTTTTTTGCTCATATCAACCGAACTTAAGTCTGCTCCATCGCCTTCCGGACGCACATATTCAGGAA
>JBILFS010000129.1:0-6015 GCA_044351455.1 Paludibacter sp.
CCACCGACTTGAAGAATCTGATGTTTCATATATAATCGCAGAAGCAGTCCCTGAGAAAGGCATCGGAATAGCCATCATGGACAAGCTAAGAAAAGCAGCATACCGTTACCGATAACGTATTAAAAAACAAATATAACCACCAGCTTTTATAAAATTATGAACAAGTTTACTTTTACACTGCTTCTTATCCTGAGTATTCATTTTGCCGCATTTTCCTCACACAAAGTATATCTTGTGCATGGGTTTGCGGGTATGGGACTTGAAATGTCGAAAATTCAGCACAACCTGAATAAACACGGAATCCGCAATGAAATATTTGAATACCCGAGTCTGACACAGGATATTGATACTGTTTCCCTGCATCTCTATCAGAAGATTCGAAACGATGATATTGATACAGTATCATTCATCACCCACTCAATGGGCGCTTTAGTTGCACGTTCACTTTACAACTATATCAAACCTTCCGATGGTTTTCCAAAAATTTTCAGAATGGTCATGATTGCGCCTCCAAATAAAGGAACACCATTAGCCGATTTTTTCATTCAATCCAAAATTATCAGTCACCTTGCCGGACCAAACATCAGAAACCTGACAACCAATCCCGTTACAGGTGCCTCAAGATATCCTGTACCAAAATGTGAAGTTGGAGTTATACTGGGTGTTAGTCCATTAAAACGAGGCTATAATATCTTTCTGTAAGGAAATAACGACGGTATCGTAATTCCAAAATATGCGAAACTTGGTATTGAAAAAGAAATTGCATTCGTGAAAGCTTCACACACAGTGCTTCTGGCAAAAAATGAAGTTATAAAAATGACAATTACCTTTTTGAAAAAAGGAAAATTGAAATAAAATTTGGAAGATAAAAAACTTGTTTTATCTTTGCCAAATATAATACTTTCATGTAGCATTAATGAAACTGACCAATACATCAGAATATTCGCTGCGGATTCTGACTTTCATGGCCAAAGAGCCGGAAAAGCTATATCCTGCTCGATTTTTAATAGAGAAATTAAACATCCCAGATAAATATCTCAGACGGATTATGACCAATCTTTCCAAAACCGGATTCATTTTCAGTATTCAGGGAAGAGACGGAGGTTATTCATTTGCACGAAAACCCGAAGAAATTACACTGGCTGAGGTAGTTGATGCAATTGAAGGCATAAAACAATATACAGGCTGTGTGTTGGGATTTTGTGAATGCTCGGATGAAAACCCATGTGTGATGCATAGCACCTGGATAGTAATCAGGGAGGAATTTGTGAGAACCTTTAACAACACAACATTGGGAAAACTGGATTTTGGTAAAGTAAACAAATACTGATCATAAAACATCAATAAAACCTTTCAACGAGAAGGATGCTTTTGTTAATAAATTACCTGATCTCATTGCTGAATAATTCGTATTTTATCAGGTTGAACTATTTTATAAATCCATGTTTCAGTTTTTCAAAAAATACCATCGGTGGGGTGGCATCATCCTCGTCTTTTTTCTCGTGATGTTTTCATTTTCCGGAATCATCATGAATCATCGCGAAACTTTCTCAGGTTTAAGTATCCCGAGGAATCTATTACCGGAAGAGTATCAGCATCATCACTGGAATTTGGGTACATTCAGAGCTACTGAGAAAATCAGCAGTGACAGCATTCTTATTTATGGAACCATGGGGATTTGGCTAACCAACAGCACATTATCATCATTCAAAGATTTCTGTGTTGGTTTTCCAAAAGGCATTGATCACCGAAAAATATTCAAAATTCATCAAACAAACTCAGGTGAAATTTTTGCCGGTACGCAATTCGGACTTTATCAATTAAAAAATCAAAGCTGGAAGAAAGTTTATTTACCAATGAACAATGCTCCGGTTGTGGATTTGTTGACAGTTAATGACACTTTGTATGTACTCAGCAGATCATATTTGTTTCTATCAACAGATAAAATTAACTTCCAAAAAATTTCTTTACCAGCTCCGGAAGGTTACGACCACAAAGTTGGATTGTTCAAAACCCTTTGGGTAATCCACAGCGGAGAAATTTATGGAAAAATAGGAAAACTATTTGTTGATTTAGGAGGTATAATTTTCATCATTTTAAGCGTAGGCGGTTTGTGGATGTATATCATCAGAACCAATCTAAAAAGGAAGGAACCGGTTACCGATCGAAAAAAGCTCAAGAAAACTTTCAAATTCAATTTCAAATGGCATAAGAAGACCGGTGTAATAACCATTGTCTTTTTATTGATTACAACCATTACCGGTATTTTCCTGCGTCCACCGCTTTTGGTAGCCATCGCATCAGCAAGAGTTGGAAAAATTCCGTTCACAGCACTTGACACCCCTAATCCATGGTATGATATACTGAGAAGAATACATTATCTGCCGGAAGAAAAAAAGTTCATGCTCATCACCCAGGATCATTTTTATGAAGCTGACTCCGGACTTGGCAACATCAAACTTTTCAAAACTCAACCTCCTTTCAGTGTGATGGGTGTAAATGTGCTTAGGCCAGTTGACAGCAACAAACTCCAAATCGGTTCATTTATGGGCATCTACGAGTGGAATTACAAGACCGGAGAAGTAACTAACCTTTTGACAGGGAAACCCTGGCACAAGCCAAAGAAAAAGGCCTCACCGGTTGGTGAATGGAAAATCATGGGATATTCGGATGATGTTGCACCCGGCAGGATTTATTTCGACTATGATAAAGGCAGTTTAATGCCACTGAGCGAGGTCAACATTCCCGATATGCCTGAAATTGTTAAAAACACTCCCCTTTCACTCTGGAATTTTTCTCAGGAAATTCATACCGGCCGAATTTACAGATTCTTTCTGGGAGATTTTTACATCCTGGTTGTTCCTCTGACAGGAATCTTTGTAATACTTTGTCTCCTTACCGGATTTTACATGTGGAATAAACTGCGGAAACGTTGAAATGCTACAAATAAATCGCACCTACAGTGCTCAAGTCAATAAATTCCTATAGCTGAAAAAAATCATTTGTTCTCAGATTCAGATTGATACTACTATCAGTTTGCAAATTAATATTATTAGTATTCATTACATAAACCTGTATAAAAACAAGAAAGCCCGTTATTACTAACGAGCCTCTGTTCTTTTAATTTACTGTAAAATTACTGAGCAACAGTAGTGTCTACAACAGCAGCAGTGTCAACAGTAGCAACTGTATCAACAACAACTACGCTATCAGTAGCTTCTTCAGTAGCTTCAGCAGCTTTTGGTGCACAAGCAGCGAAAACTGCAGCAACAGCAAAAAATAAAATTACTTTTTTCATTTTTTTTAACCTTTAAAAATTCGACATATTAGTTTGCAATTCAAAATCGAATGCAAAATTACACCATATTTTGAGACTGCAAAAACTTTTTGATATTTTTTTTTAAATATTTTTCAACTTTTTTTCACATTTCAGCTATCTTGCTGATTATCAGCAGTCTTTTCTGAAGAGAAAGCGGTCTGATAAAGATATCTTTTTATACTTTTTTTCGGTGTTTTCTCAAATTCGTTCGGATATAGCTGAATTCTGGCAATTCTTTCGTAAGGCGCAACAATATTATTGAGTGCGATTTTATTCTCTTCCATCACTTTTTCGAGTTGGGTTTGGTCTAATTTCTCCAAATCCACTGCTTCATAATCCGGATAAACGAGGGCAAAAAGTCTTCCGTTGCTTTCAATCACAAGACTTTCCATCACGAAAGGCATATTATTCAGTTTGGCTTCAATTTCTTCGGGATAGATATTCTGACCACTTGCACCCAAAATCATAGATTTACTTCTTCCCCTGATAAATACATTGTTATTTTCATCCAGATAACCCAAATCACCTGTATGAAGCCAGCCATCTTTGTCAATCATATTGTCAGTTGCTTCCTGATTTTTATAATAGCCAACCATAACATTTTCACCTTTCACACATATTTCGCCAATACCGGTTTCCGGATCTTTGTCCATAATCTGCACTTCCATAACCGGAATAACTTTTCCTGCTGATTTTGCAATAAAGCTGTCAGCATCGGAGAAACTAATCAATGGAGCACATTCAGTCATGCCATAACCAACAGTATAAGGGAACTTGATTTTCTGGAAAAACTCTTCTACTTCTGAATTTAAAGGAGCACCGCCACACACTAACTGCACAAATTCTCCACCAAAAGAGTTGATAAGCCTTTTACGAACAGTTGTAAGAATTGTTTGATCTAAAAACGGGATGCTAAGAACCCAACGGATTGTTGGCTTGGCAATGAGAGGTTGAATTTGTTTCTTATAAATCTTTTCAAGAATGAGTGGAACCAGAAAGATTACATTCGGTTTTATTTCAGCAAAAGCCGTTAGCAGAATCTTTGGGGATGGAATTTTACCAATAAAATGAACATGACAGCCTTTACAGGTTGCAGAAAGGAACTCAAAAGCGCAACCATAAGAATGTGCCAGTGGTAAAAACGAAATAATCTTATAACCTTCCCTGATAAGTCCGGTGCCCAAAGCAAAAGTAATATTTCCGGCCAGGGCATTGCCGGTTGTCATAACACCCTTACTGAATCCTGTTGTTCCTGAAGTATAATTATAGGATACAATCTGATCGTTTGGTTTATCAATATATCTTACATTGTCTTTATGAAATCCATGTGGATATTTAGCACGGAAAAGGGTATTGATAACTTCATGTTTCAACTGTGACGTTTCGATCTCTTCACAGGCTTCACATCCTTCCTGTTTTAGCAAAGCGAGACAATTAAAATCGGTCAGCGAAAAAACAGCCATAATGGTCGATAATTTTTCCTCTTCCAGATTTTCCCAGATATTATCACTTGCAAAAAGTAATTTCGATTCTGAATGATTGACAATGTGATGCACATCATTGGGGTTGAAATCCTGTAGAATTGGCACAATTACAGCTCCATACGTTACTGATGCAATGTAGGCAATACCCCAGTTTGCATTATTCCTGCCAATCAGCGATATCCGGTCGCCGGGTTTCACATGGCACTGTTCGAAAAGAATGTGTAGTTTTGCAATCTTATTGGCAACATCTGCATAGGTTAATGTTAAATTTTCTCCATAATTACTATACGCAGGCAATTCCCAATAGTTGCGAAATGCGTCTTCAAAAAGACGAATAAAGTTCTCCTTGATCATGGTTTTTACTATTTAAAATTAAATTTAAGTGTCTGCAAATGTAATGTTTTTTTTAATTATCTTTGCAGTTCTTTTTAAAATTCATCTGAAATGAATATTTCTTACAATTGGCTTAAAAGATACATCAACCTGGACATTCCAGCAACAGAATTAGGTAAAATACTCACTTCCATAGGTTTAGAAGTCGGTAGCATCGAGAAGGTACAGACAATAAAAGGTGGGCTGGAAGGCCTGGTGATTGGCGAAGTGCTGACTTGTGATGCGCATGAAAACTCAGACCATCTTCATGTTACAACAGTCAATACCGGCACTGGCGAAGCACAGCAAATTGTTTGTGGTGCTCCGAATGTTGCTGCCGGACAAAAGGTGGTTGTAGCCACTATCGGTACCATTTTATATTCCGGAGAGGAATCTTTTACAATCAAAAGATCCAAAATCAGAGGTGTGGAATCTTTCGGGATGATTTGTGCCGAAGATGAAATTGGCATTGGCGCCAGTCATGATGGAATCATTATTTTACCTGCTGATGCGCCCGTAGGAATGCCTGCAAGTGAATATTACGGGATTCAGGATGATTATTTAATCGAAGTTGACATTACCCCAAACCGGGTGGATGCCGCCTCGCATTTCGGTGTTGCCAGGGATGCAGCTGCTTATTTTGCGGTGAAGAATCCGGAAATCTGTCTGCAAAAACCTTCCGTTGATCACTACAAAACTGACAATCAATCAAATACAATTCCAGTTCAAATAGATTCTCCGGATGCTTGTCCGCGCTATTCTTCTGTAACAATCTCGGGTGTAAAGGTAGAAGAATCGCCTAAATGGTTGAAAGACCTGCTTACAACCATTGGTTTGCGT
>JBILFS010000131.1:0-5969 GCA_044351455.1 Paludibacter sp.
AAGATGTTACTTTAACAGAAGGGAAACTAACGGGTATGACTTCCCAACCGGTTACATTAAACACTGCTTATACCGGAACTGTACTTGGCGAGGCAGATAATGCGAGTAGTGGCAGGGGAGCATCTATTCACGAACTGACTGCTGATCAAAGATTTGGAGCCGGCAAAGGAAAAAAATCAGGCTATTTATTAATTAGTTTGATGAATGCCGAGTTTCCGAATATCAATGATAATGTATTGAAGGTTTATGACAATGCGGCTGAGTATCTGTTAAATCCCGGAATCAGCAGTGGAATTTCTGAAATCAGTTCAACAACTTTTAGATTTGATGGCAGGAGGATTTACAATACATCAGGTGAGATAATCAGGTTGTACAATGTTTCCGGAGCTCTGGTAACAGCAACTAATCAGGATGTAGAAATGTCAACCATGAACAGGGGAATTTATTTTATACGCACCTCTGGTGGAGCAGTGATGAAATTGATTTGGTAGAAAGTTGAAATGCCTTGCCCAACATAAAAATTTCCATTATTTTTGCATCTGATTTAAAAACTAATATTTATTCAATCATTATTAATAAAATGGGAAAAGTACTCATTATTGGTGCAGGAGGTGTTGGGACTGTTGTGGTTCATAAAATCGCTCAAAATGCAGATGTTTTTACTGAAATCATGTTGGCTAGTCGTACCAAATCCAAATGTGATGTTATCGCTGCCGATGTTAAAGCCAGGTATGGTGTTAATATTCAAACAGCACAGGTTTATGCCGATGTAGTTCCGGAACTGGTAGCACTTTTCAATGCATTCAAACCCGAACTGGTTGTGAATGTAGCGCTGCCTTATCAGGATTTAACCATCATGGATGCATGTCTGGAAGCAGGTGTACATTATCTGGATACAGCCAATTACGAACCCAAAGATGAGGCGAAGTTTGAATACAGCTGGCAATGGGCTTACAGGGAGAAATTTGAGCAGGCCGGTCTGACCGCCATTCTTGGTTGCGGTTTTGATCCCGGGGTAACCAGTATTTATACAGCCTATGCAGCCAAACATCATTTTGATGAAATACATTACCTGGATATTGTGGACTGCAATGCAGGAGATCATGGAAAAGCATTTGCGACAAATTTCAATCCTGAGATTAATATTCGTGAGGTTTCTCAACGTGGAAAATACTGGGAAAACGGTCAGTGGGTGGAAACAAAACCACATGAAATTCATAAACCACTGAATTATCCGGAGATTGGTCCGAAAGAGTCTTATGTAATTTATCACGAGGAACTGGAATCATTGGTGAAGAATTTTCCCACCATCAAACGTGCAAGATTCTGGATGACATTTGGTCAGGAATATCTGACGCATTTGCGTGTAATTCAGAATATTGGTATGGCTCGAATCGATGAAGTTGAATACAACGGAGTGAAAATTGTGCCGATACAATTCCTGAAAGCAGTGTTGCCAAATCCGGGCGATTTAGGCGAAAATTATACCGGTTGGACTTCCATCGGATGCCGCATCAAAGGAATCAAAGATGGTAAGGAAAAAACTTACTACGTGTATAACAATTGCAGTCATGAGGCTGCTTTCAAAGAAACAGGTACCCAGGGTGTTAGTTATACCACCGGAGTTCCGGCCATGATCGGTGCCATGATGTTTATGAAAGGAATCTGGAAAAAACCGGGCGTATTCAATGTAGAAGAATTCAATCCCGATCCGTTTATGGAACAACTCAATATCCACGGTTTACCCTGGGTGGAGTTGCATGATGTGGATTTGGAGTTGTGAGTGTCGCCCCTTGCAGGGCTTGAAGAAATAATAATAATCCCCTTTCCCTTTCGACCCGACGGGTCGAAAGGGAAAGGGAAAAGCCAACATAACATAATTTTATACTACCAACATGTAAGCCCTAACGGGCAAAAGAATTCGGGGTATAAGTAAACAAGAGGAGAATTAAATCTGATATTCGGCAGGTTTACTCAGTTGTTTACTTCAAAGGTACCGTCCCCTGAAACTCTTTCAGATAGAAAGGTTCAAAGTAGGCAGTATCTTCAAATTTTTTATCCCGGAATTTCTGTTCAGCAAAGGGAATCATCCTGATGGCTAACGGATGAACATCTTCCGGATATTCAAACTGTTTCGATTGAAGTACAGTTTTGCATTTGGCTGATCCATCTCCGCCTAAATAGATTTTCCTGCCGGATGCAATGGCACTAAACGAATTTTCATCAATTATTTCTGCCCGGATGTTTTCAATGATATTCAATTGTGAATCGTAAATGGCATCGTAAACTTCCATTCTGCGGGCATCAATCATGGGTATCAATAAAAAATCTGATTTATCAGTGATTTTATCCATCATTTCAACTGCCATGATTGCCAACGTACTTACACTTATCAGTGGTATATCAAAACCAAAGGCCAATCCTTTTGCTGCAGAAACACCTATACGCAAACCGGTGTAAGAGCCGGGACCTTCGCTGACTGCTATGGCATCCGGTTTCAGATTTTCTTTTTGAAGTAAATCAAGGGCTTCCTGTATAAAAACATGGAGCAAAGCTGCATGATTCATTTCTCCTTTTTCAGATTTGAAGAAAATACAGGAACTATCTTTACTCAATGCCAATGAACAAACACGGGTCGAAGTCTCAATATGCAGTATTATCATGTACTAATTAAATTTTTTTATGCATTAAAGCGGTGCAAAATTACAATAATTTAGTTTATTAATCCTACCTTTGCATCAATTTGTAAAGGAATTATAGGTTGATATGGACAGACTGAGGTTTCAGAGCTTTGCAAGCGGAAGTAGTGGAAATTGTTATTTTATCGGCAACGCTTCAAAGGGTATTCTGATTGATGCGGGTATTGGTGTTAGAACAATAAGAAGAAATTTACGTGTGATGGGACTTGATTTCGAGCATTTATGGGGCGTATTTGTAACTCATGATCATGCCGATCATATCCGTGCTGTGGGTTCTCTGGGAGAAATTCATCATGTACCGGTGTATTCAACCAGGAAAATTCATGAAGGTATTAACCAAAGCTATTGTGTAACTGAAAAACTGAACGGAAGCAGAAGATTTATTGAAAAGCATGACACGGTGGAGATTGGTGATTTTAAAATTACTTCTTTCCCGGTTTCTCATGATGCTACGGATAGTGTTGGTTATACGGTTGAATATCAGGGATTGAAGTTTACTTTTGCTACCGACCTGGGACATGTTTGTGAAAATGCTGCATCCCATATCAAAGAGGCTGATTTCGTGGTTTTTGAAGCCAATTATGATGAAAGAATGCTCACGGATGGTCCTTATCCTTATCTGCTGAAACAAAGAATTAAAGCTGATACGGGGCACCTGAGCAATGTGCAGGCAGCAAAATTTCTGGCGGAAAATTTCCATAACAAACTCAAATACATTTTTTTATGTCATTTGAGCAAGGAAAATAATCATCCGGAAATAGCTTACGAAACGGTCAGACTGCATCTGAAGGAAAAAGATATTGTTGTTGGCAAACATGTACGATTATACACACTTGACCGTTTTAATCCAACGGAACTTTTTATTCTGAACTAAATACGAAAACCATTAAAAGATACCTATATGTCACGTAATCTGGTGATTATCCCAACTTACAACGAAAAGGAGAATATTGAAAACATCATTCGGGCCGTTTTTTCTCAGGAAATCGATTTTCATATCCTGATTATCGAGGATGGTTCGCCTGATGGTACAGCAGCCATAGTTAAAAAACTTCAGAAGGAGTTTTTCAACAAACTTTTCATGTTGGAAAGAAAGGGTAAACTGGGGCTTGGAACAGCTTATATCACTGGCTTTAAATGGGCTATTGACCATCATTACGATTTTATCTTTGAGATGGATGCAGATTTTTCGCATAACCCCAAAGATTTAATTAAACTTTACACAGCTTGTAGTGCCGAAGGTGCCGATGTGGCCATTGGTTCGCGGTATGTGAGTGGGGTGAATGTGGTTAACTGGCCTATCGGCCGGGTTTTGATGTCGTATTTTGCATCCAAATATGTGAGGTTCGTGCTGGGTATCGACATTGCCGATACAACTGCAGGTTTTAAATGCTACAGAAGTGAAGTGCTGAAAACCATCGAACTGGATAAAATCAGATTTAAAGGATATGCCTTCCAGATAGAAATGAAATTTACTGCTTATAAATGCGGTTTTCAACTGAAAGAGGTACCCATCATTTTTATCAACAGAGAATTGGGTACATCCAAGATGAGTGGTGGAATTTTCGGAGAAGCATTTTTCGGTGTGCTTCAGTTGAAATGGCAGGGATGGTTCAGAAAGTATCCACGCAAAAATAAATAGTCAGAATGAGTTTATTGATTAAAAGTGCCCTGATTATCAATGAGAACCAGTCATTTACAGGTTCTGTCCTGATTTCAGGTGATAAGATAGAAAAGGTATTTAAATCCGGGGAATTACTTCCGGAAGTTGCCAGTGTTATTGATGCTTCAGGAAAATATTTAATGCCCGGGGTCATCGACGATCAGGTTCATTTTCGCGAACCGGGATTGACGCATAAGGCTGATATTCATTCTGAATCGCGTGCTGCTGTGGCCGGTGGTGTTACATCTTTCATGGACATGCCGAATACCATGCCGCTGACAATCACACTCGATGTTTTAGAGGAAAAATATCGGATCGGAGCTGAAAAGTCGGTGGTTAATTATTCCTTCTACATGGGGGCCACCAACGAAAATATTGAAGAAATCAAAAAGGTGGATCCGACAAAAGTTTGTGGGGTTAAGGTATTTATGGGTTCATCAACCGGGAATATGCTGGTTGATAATAAAGAAACCCTGAGCCGAATTTTTGCTGAAGTGCCCATGCTCATCGCTACGCATTGCGAGGACGAGGCAACGATTCAGAAAAACAAGGCTTTTTATAAAGAAAAATACGGGGATGATTTGCCGGTTCGTTTTCATCCGCTCATCAGGGATGCTGAAGCCTGTTATTTGTCTTCTTCTTTCGCGGTAGAACTGGCCCGGAAGTTCAATGCCCGTTTGCATGTGTTGCATATTTCCACAGCGAAGGAAATGGCCTTGTTTTCTTCGGATTTGCCTCTGAAAGATAAGAAAATTACAGCTGAAGTTTGTGTGCATCATCTCTGGTTCTGCGATGAGGATTATGAAAAATACGGAAATCGTATCAAATGGAATCCGGCCATCAAAAGTAAAACAGATCGGGATGCCCTGATTCAGGCATTGATTGATGATAAAATTGATGTGGTGGCAACCGATCACGCTCCGCATCTGTTGCGTGAAAAAGAAGGAAATTGTTTGAAGGCTGCTTCCGGTGGACCGCTGATTCAGTTCTCACTTTTGGTTATGCTGGAAATGGTTAAAAAGGGAATTTTATCCAAAGAATTGGTCGTGAGGAAGATGTGTCATGCACCTGCAGAACTTTACAGGGTAAAAAACCGGGGATTTATCAGAGAAGGCTATTTTGCTGATTTGGTGTTGATTAATCCGGATTCTCCTCATATAGTTAATCAGGAGGATGTGCTTTCCCGTTGTGGTTGGTCGCCTTTTGAAGGTCAGGAGTTTTCACATCAGGTTGAAAAAACATTTGTGAATGGCGAACTGGTATATGATCAGGGAGAAATTAAAGAAGATTACCGGGGAATGCGCCTCGAATTTGAATTAGTATAATTTGTATATGAAGAAACTGATTTTTATATTACCGCTGATTTTATTTGCATGTCAACCTAAAAACGAGCAAAAGTCGGCCTATATTCAGAATACGGGTGAAACACAGGGGACATATTACAATATCATTTATGAACATCCTTCAGGAAAAGATTTGGGTGAACTCATTGAAATGAAACTGAAAGAGTTTGATTTATCCCTTTCAACTTATAATCCCAAATCAGTCATATCAGCCATCAACAGGAATGATTCAACAAGATTGACTGATTCGATTTTTGATGCCAT
>JBILFS010000278.1:0-3679 GCA_044351455.1 Paludibacter sp.
TGTGTCAAATTTATTAATTTATTTTTTCTCTGACACACTTTTCTGAAAAGCCTCATTTTTTGTAACACCTTTTCAATACGAATTACACAACACCATCACAATACTGAAACAATATCGTAACAACTGATACATAATTTTGCAGCGATATTAAGATTATCATAATTAAATTAAATAAAAGATGAGAAAACTATTTCTGAAATTCGCTCTTGTTCTGCTTAGTGCAGGTGTTGTTTTTACTTCATGTGTTGAAGAAGTTATTGATCCGGATGCTGATTTGAAAGATCATCCTTATGAAGTGATTGTTAAGGCCGACATCACTGGTACACGTAATTTTGTAAAAGATTCTGTTTATATTCTGTTAGGTCAGATTAATGTGTCGGGTACTTTGAATATCGCTCCCGGTACTATTGTTAAGGGTGATAAAGCTACTAAAGGTACTCTTGTAATCCTTCCGGGTGGTAAATTATTTGCCAGTGGTACTGCTGCTGAACCAATTATCTTTACTTCAAGAATGGCTAAAGGTACCCGCGCTGCAGGCGACTGGGGTGGTTTGGTAATTGTTGGTAAGGCTCCTGTAAATCAATCTAATGCTACTGTTGAAGGTTTGTCAAAACCGGTTGATTATGGTTTGTCTGCCATCGCTACCCGTGATGCTGCTGATAATTCCGGTAAACTGCAGTATGCCCGTATCGAATATGCAGGTATTGCTTTGCAACCTGATAAAGAAATCAATGGTTTGACAATGTGTGCTGTAGGTAGCGCAACTACTATCGATCATATTCAGGTTTCGTATTGTGGCGACGACTCATTTGAATGGTTTGGTGGTAATGTAAATGCGAAATATATCATCGCTTACCTTGGACTGGATGATGATTTTGATGCTGACTTTGGTTATCAGGGAAATGTGCAGTTTGCACTCGGCGTTAGAAATGCACGTGTTGCTGATGTGTCTGCTTCTAATGGTTTTGAGTCGGATAACGATGCCAGTGGTTCAACTGCTACTCCTAAAACAGCTCCTGTTTTTTCTAATGTAACACTGATTGGCCCTTATAAAACTACATCTGATAAAAATGTGAATCTGAACTATGGCGCTGGTATGCACCTTCGCAGAAATACATCTTTATCTGTATTTAACTCTGTAATTGCTGGTTGGAATACTGCCGGACTTCTGTTGGATGCTACTTCAACTTATGCCAATGCTACTGCCGGTGATATGGCTATTCAGAATTGTGTAATCGCCGGAACTAAAGGTACTGCTTTGAAAGGCGCAGGTATTACTGATACTCAGGCAAGTGATTTCTTCAACACTGCCGGATTCGGAAATTCTGTGCTGGCTACAAACGCACTGGCAGGTATTGAAACATCATTCTTTGATGCTTCCAAAGAAGGTACTGCTGCTATTCCAACATCATTTATTCCTGCTGCAGGTTCTCCGTTACTTTCTGGTGGCGCATTTACACACGCTAAACTGAATAATAGCTTCTTCGATAAAACTGCTACTTTCAAAGGTGCTGTTGGTGCTACCGACTGGACCAAAGAAAGCTGGGTAAATTTCAATCCACAGGATGCTGATTACAGATAAGTAATAATCAATATTGGAAGAGAGGAAATGTCGTGATTGATGTTTCCTCTTTTTTTGTGAAATTATTTTGTGCAATTAATGTTTTTTATGATGAGACAAATGTTTTTTTTACTAAGTTTGTGTTTCCGTAACTGAATATTGTATTTGATAATAATGTATTGATAATAATTCAGTTACGTTTTTATAAATCATTAATTCACACTTATGAAAATCAGAATTTGTTTTTTAGCTACCATCATTGGGTTAGTGTTTTCTTCTTCATCAGCTTTATTTGCCGGCGAAAATTATAATCAGGCATGGAAAAGCTTTTCTTCCAACGATCGTGCATCTGCCAGAAAACTGTTTCAACAGGCGGCAAGTGAAAATGCCAGCGATGCTTATCTCAGCCTTTGTTTGCTGGAATGGAATGATAATAATTTCCCTGCTGCCTGGGATGCTTTTACGAAATTTTATAGTTCTTCTCAAAATCCTTATCCGTATTTGTATGCCGTCAGTGCGCTGGAGTTTTTCAGGGATGAAAGTGTTATGAAGAATCCGGAAAACGTTAAGTTGATTGAAACCATGATTGCCGACCCGAAAATCAATGGTACTATCAAAGCAATGCTTTATGAAAAGCTTGGTGCATATTACAGAAGCATAAACAAACATGCCGAATCGAAGGCAATGTTTGACAAGGTAGGCAATATCAATAAATGGCAGGTACTTGGTTCTTTTGATAATACATCCGGTAGTGGTTTTGCAAAAGATTGGGGTGCATTGGAAAAAGCAAAGACGACCGATGTGTTTATTAATAATTCCGGTGCTGAGGTGAAGTGGTTTACGCCTCCTTATAACCGGGAAGATAACTGGTTCCTGTTCGATTATTCGTTTAATATTAACAATTCAATAGTTTATGCACAGTCATTTGTGACTTGTCCCGACGACAGAGAAGTATTTCTTCGTATTGGCACATCAGGTTCGCTGAAAACTTGGATCAACGATGCATTGGTCATGTCGGTGATGGAAGAAAGAAATTGCGATATAGATGTATACGCAACGAAAGTGAAATTGAATAAGGGAGTTAACAGGGTTTTGGTACAGATTGGTTCGAGTGAAATCGAAAAGTCAAATTTCTTATTGCGGTTTACTGATGAAAATGCTAATCCTTATACAGATATTGCCGCGTCTGATGTTTATGCAGATTATAAGAAATCTGTTTCTTCTAATTCTGACGAACAAATTGAATTCTTTGCTGAGAAATACCTCATTAATAAACTAAAGAATGAACCGGATAATCAGTTAACGCATTTATTGCTTGCAGAGACTTATCTCCGCAACGATAAGGCTTATGAAGCCACCAAAGTGTTGAAGAATCTGGAAGAACTGAAAGGTAAATCGACCATCCTTTCAAGATTGTTATACGAAGCATATCTGAGAGCTGATAATCAAACCGATTATGAAAAGGAAGCAGAGGAAATCAGGCAATCTGATCCCGATGCACATTTCAGTCTTTTGAAGGAATATGGAGAATTGATTGAATCTGAAAAATATGATGAGGCAGAAACTGTGCTGAAAAAGCTGGTATCCCTTTATGGTGAAAATAAAGAAACTGAATTGCTGAAACTTGGTATCCTTTCCCTTCAGAAAAAATTTGATGAAGTGATTAGTCTGGCTAAGTCCATGTATAAGAAATATCCGGATGATTATAAACTGATGCAGATAAATTATAACATTGTTAAAAATGTGAATAAGAATCCTGCCGGTGCGGTTAAAATAATAAAGGATTTTAGCAAAAACAATTACAATGAAGATGCATTAGCTTTATTGTACAAGGAATATTTCAGTCAGGGAAAGGCCGTTGAAGGACTAAAAGTTCAGGAAGAAATGCTTGCAAGAAGTCCATATGCAACAGGATTTATGAATAATATTATTCAGTCTTATTTCCAGATGCAACAGTATCAGATGGCTTTGCCATATGTGGAAAAAGGATTCCAAATGGCTCCTTATATCCCGTTTTTTCATAATATCTCCGGAGAATTGTATAAAAACATGAAGCAGGATGATAAGGCAAAGGAAAGTTTCAAAAAAGCCATTTATTATGCCCCAACCAGTTACGAT
>JBILFS010000132.1:0-5933 GCA_044351455.1 Paludibacter sp.
TCAGCCTCTTTATATTGTAGATGGCATGCCTTCCACAAATGCCGGAAATATTAATCCCAATGACATAGAAAATATTACCGTATTAAAAGGAGCAGCGGCATCAGCGCTTTACGGACAGGATGGCGCCAATGGTGTAATCATGATAACAACCAAAAGTGGTACCGAAGGGAAGGTATCGGTTAATATGAATACAACTTTACAACTTGATCAGGCATTCAGAACACCCGAAATTCAGCAAAAATTTGGTCCGGGCTCCAATGGTTTCTACAAGGAGCAGACAGGAGGAGGTTGGGGACCACTCATTCAGCCCGGCGAAACTACTTACGATAATGTGGGAGACTTTCTGGGAACGGGTGTGATGCAAAAATATGATATTTCAGCTTCAGGCGGAACATCAAATTTTACTGCCAGCATTTCGGGAAGTCATACCCGCAATGATGGTATTGTTCCAAATGACTATAATTACAAAACCAATGTACTGGCTAAAGGCTTATTTAAAACTAAATATTTAAGTGTCTATTTATCAGTAAACTCAACTTCAACACAATCCCGCGGATTTGGTGCTGCAATGTCATCCATATACAATTGGCCCATCAATGACAATATGAGTAATTATAAAAATTCTGATGGCAGTATCCGTTATCGTTATCTGGCCGACAGGAAACAGGATTCGCCAATGAGTCCGTATTGGTCAAGATATGAAGACTTTGGAAAAACAGAAAATGAAAGAAAAGGATTCAATACTTATGTAAGTCTGAAACCCATAAAGAATCTGGAGATAACATCAAAATTTATTTATGAATCAGGAACATCCCATTCAACATCATACACAACTCCAAGATTTAAAAAGTCGGATTTTACTCCTACAGACCTTTTAAGTGTAAGTTTAGATGAATTTGGCACCTTTGATTTTTCTCAGGGCACCAGCAGTTTTTATTCCTGGCAAAATATTGCGACTTACAAACACGATATTACTTCTGACATTTCAATCAATTACATGATTGGTAATGAAATGAAATCAAACAGGGGGCTCTCAGCAAGCCTGGGTGGACGCGACTTTACCATTCCCGGCACCATTTACAGCATGCAAAATCTGAATGAGGCCATCGTGGGAGCCGACAAAGACATCAATCTTTTCAGAACCATGAGAAATATGTGGAGTGTATTTGGAGAAGCACGATTGGAATATAAAGGGATTGCACATTTGAATGTAACCATGCGAAATGATAATTCATCAACAGTTGATCCGGATAAACGTTCCTATTATTATCCTTCTTTTACCGGAGGATTGATATTTTCTGAAATTTTTGACATTACCAATGATGTTTTCAGCTATGGTAAAATTCGGGGAAACTGGGCAAAAGTTGGTAAAGATGCACCTGCATATCTATTTGACAGAAAATTTAAATCTTTTCCAACCTATCCTGATGGAGGTTACGGGTCAGACCCTACCTCTTCAGTAGCTAAAAAATTAAGCCCTGAAATGACATCATCCTGGGAAATTGGAGCTGATTTCCGGTTCTTCGACAACAAAACATCCCTTGATCTTGCCTATTACTCAACATCTGTTTACGATCAGATTGTTACGGTGCGTGTTTCACCGGCTTCAGGCAATATCCTCGAAGTAAGAAATGAAGGAGCTGTTGAGAATAGAGGAATAGAAGCAACTTTGACTCAGGAATTATTAAAGAGAAAGAATCTGAAATGGACTGGTACAATCAACTTCTCACTGAACAGAGGTCGTGTAATTGATTTGCCGGATCAGTTAACTGAGATTCAGGGAACACAGTATGGTGATATTTTCCCTACTGCTTATCTGAATGGTTCAACGACTTCACTAACCGGCAAAGACTATAAACGTACAGACAAAGGCGAAATAATTATTTCTCCTGAAGGATATCCATTGATTAGTCCGGCCAAAGGCAATCTGATTGGTAACAGAGAACCTGATTTTCTGATAGGTTTGAGTTCAAAATTAAGCTATAAGAATCTTACTGTATCTGCTTTATTTGATGCAAGACAAGGTGGAGATGTTGTGAATGTAACGTCAAGAACACTTTATTCTACAGGGATGCATAAAAGTCTTGAATTATATCGAAACAGGACAATTGTATTTGATGGAGTGGTAGAACAGGCTGACGGATCGTATATTTCAAATACAAAACCAGTAATTTTCGATCAGCAAACTATCAATAATTACTACTATGCAGTAAGTTCAAATTTCGTAGAAGATGGTTCTTACATAAGATTGAGTTATCTGGACTTTTCATATAACCTATCACATTTAGTAAAGAAAACACCCATTAATGATTTGAGATTTGGTGTTACTGCTAAAAATCTGTTTCTTTTGACTAAATATACAGGCTCTGATCCTCAGGTTAATGCGAGTCCTTCCACGGGAGGTACCGGCTCATATGGCATTGACAATATGAATGTTCCGGGTGTTCAGAGTATTACATTCAATTTAAGTATAACATTCTAAACAAATAAATATAATGAAACCATTGAAATATATATTACTGATCTCATTAGTAACATGGATGTTTACTTCCTGCGACGATTTTCTGGGTGATAATATTAATCCGGATAAGAATGTTGTTGTTACTGCTGAACTTGAAATACCTGTTGTATTGTTCTATGCATCCCAGATCAATTATGATCATGCCGAATATGGAAATTATCTGACACAAACATTTACAACAGGAGGCAAAAGTCAAACCGGTGTTTATGCCTACAAAAGTGGATGGGAATTTTTAACCATGAACCGACATCCGCAATGGCGTCGTCACTTTTATGATATTGGTGTTAACGTCAATGAGATGATTAAGGATGCACAAAAAGAAAAATCGTATAATTTCGAACTAATCGGACGTACAGTAAAGTTGATGTCTACGTTGTTCACAACGGATGTTTTTGGTGATATGCCCTTAAGTCAGGCCTATAATTCAATAGCTCCAACTTATGACACTCAGGAAGACATTTACAAGTGGATGTTAAAAGAAGCCGATGATCTGATAGCGCTGTACAACAATGAGGCATGGACCAAAGCGTCCACCAATAAACCAATTAACATTAAGATGGACAGGATATTTGCAGGCGATCTCACCAAATGGAAAGCATTTACCTATGGTTTGAAAGCACGAATTTTACTACGCAAATTACCAAACTGGGACAATACGCCTGAAAATTGTCAGTTGATTATCAATGCAGTAGATTCGGCCATGAGTGGAGGCAGTTTTCCTGAGCCAAATTATTACTACGATGGAGGATCAGGAGAAAAAAGTTCTCCATGGAGTTCGCTTCAACCATCAATTAACACATGGGAAAGCAGGAAAAACGAGATGGACAAAGCAATTCCTACGAAATTCTTCGTTAAAGATATTATGGGTTTGTACGACAGCCCTTCTGCAAGCAAAGGAAAATCAGAAGACCCACGTTTAGAAAGACTGATGACTCCACGATCCGGCCCAACCAATGACCCATCTGATAGTTTCAGATTTTTAGAAGCCAATATTGGCATGGGAGTTTCTTATAAGGAAACGAATTATCCCGATTTATTTAAATCTGTATATTCTAAAAATAATTCCTACGTTTCTTTGATGCTTACAGAAGAACTATTGATGATTAAAGCAGAGGCTTTGTACTGGATGAAAAACAAAAAAACAGAAGCATATGATGTGATGATGACTGCTGTTAACAGAAATATTGAGCGACATCGTCCTACAGATCCTACAGAAAATGCCCGTTATAACGTTTATGTTAACAGATTCAAACCAATGGTAAAATATTTTCCCGGTAGTTCTTCTTTTAATATCGGTCATCTTATGCGACACAAATATGTATGCATGTATCTGCAACCAGAATTATGGAATGATATGCGTCGTTACAACTACAGTAACAGCACAAATGGAAAAACCTACGATGGTGCAGTGATATATCCCGGATTAAAACGACCCTATAATCTTTATGAAGCTCATTGGAGAACTCCTGAAGCAATTGCTAATGAATCATGGGTACAAAGGTTAAATTATGATCCTGAAACTGAGGAAAAATATAATCGTCCTGAGTTGGAACGCCTGGGTGCTTACAGAAACTCAGAATGGTTGAAAAAACCAATGATATGGGCAGTATATAATGAAACAGTGAAATAATTTCTGTAATCTTATTAACGATAAATAAATCATCTGAATATGAAAAGATTCTTAAATATCCAATTAATGGTGTTGATTGCTGCAGGAATCTCATTTATTTCCTGCGAAATTAACGACCCTGTCGATAATATCACAAGAGTTGGAAAAACTGCACCTCATGTTTTCTGGGAACTTCCTTCCAGCAGCGTTAATGCAGGTAATCCTGTACCCTTTTACGCACAATATTACACAACTTCAGAGGTAGATATCGACCGGATAGAGGTATGGTATGATATCAATGAGGTTGTTCAACGTTCTGTTAGTTGCCCTTTGGTAACTACATTCAAATACAGCATAAGCTCTTCGACCGATTCATTATCACGTGAATTTCAGAAAATATCAGTTTACGAGCATAAAAAAAGCAATTGGCTGGACTTGAAAAAAGCATTTATCCTGGATACTGTTTTTCCAACCAGTAAGACATTGAGACTTGTTGAGTGGAAAGAAGTTAAAACCTTTGACACCAATACTTTTGATGTTTACTTCCCAAAGACTTTTCCGAAACAGTTTAAGGATAGTATGTATAAAATGCTCAAGGTGGCTGATTTCAGGAAAATCATGTTAACATTAAATCTTATGACTTCAGCAGAATTCATTGCCTGTACCGACTCTACTTTCAATCAGAATTCGGGAGCTTACGATTATTTTCTGAAAGCAGATAAGATTCCATTGTTACAATCGAAATACGAAGGAATCGCATTCAAAGATTTAATTTACGATGCTTCAACACAAATCTATAAAGTTGAATACTCCAAACAATTCAAACTCAACGCCAGGATAAAAGTATTCGACAAGGAAGGTATAACCGGTATTGCTGATAAGAAAGAAATTGAACTAAGATAAAAATATGACATATGCAATTCATTAAATTTATTTACATAGTACCGTTGTTTCTGGCTTTTAGTTCATGTATTGCTAATATGCCCGACATCGAGGATTTCCCAAATGAGAAAATTTCTTTTGAATATAGTGTTGATGGTGACTACAAACTGGATTATCTTGTAGGATCAAACATTAAGTTTGTCAATAATTCTGAACTTGCCGGTAATGCAAGCTGGAATTTTGGTGATGGAAAACCTGAGGTTACAGGAAATAATCCTGTACATGTTTATGAAAAAGCAGGTACATACATTGTCAGACTTACCATTGCAGATCAGGGTTATGTTGATAAAAAAATCATGATCAGTGATATTTTCCCAACGATAACACTACAGCCACTCGCAGGAGGGTTATGTGAAGTTAAAACAACTACTGTTCAGTTTAATGTCGAAATTCCAAATCCTCAAAGTCTACCTGTTGAATATAAATGGATTTTTCCTGCCGGAACAACTACAGCCAATGGCACACCTATAAGCGAGTCCACATCTGCAAATCCGGGTGGTGTAAAATTCATGAGTGTGGGTTCTCAAAAAGTCAGATTACAATCTAAACTTGGAGATCGTTGGCTTGAGGAGAGTTATATCAATGTTCAGGTTGGTTATTCACAGGCTGTAAAAACACTATACTTCGCTGTGAAAGGTGGTAATATGATGGCGTTAAAACTCATCAACAATTTACCTGCAGATATTAAAAACACGGCATTTGACCTTGGTGTTAAATCTGGTCAACATCCTTTAAATATTTTGTTTAACGACACTTCACTATACATTCTGGATGCAGGAAGGCAATTTAATTATGTTAATGATGTAGATGGCAATCTGGGTGATGGTCGTATTATGGTTATTTCACGTAACGGGTCAATCG
>JBILFS010000133.1:0-5906 GCA_044351455.1 Paludibacter sp.
CATCACAACAACAGTTGGTGCTGTCAGGTCGGGAAATACATCCACGTCCATTTTAATTGCAGTACGCAAGCCTACAATCAATATTGCCAGGGCGCTGACAAGAACGAAAAATTTGTTGTTGAGTGAGAATTTTATTATATTATTGATCATCTTAAACTTCTGATTTTAATTCCTGTAATGTTGAAAAATTTCAGTGTACATGACCTGAATGGGCGTCTAATGTGCCGGTTGCTTGTGCCAGTTTTATCATCATGGCACCTTTTGTAACAATACGGTCATTGCCGGTGATACCACTTTTGATTTCAGTATTCAGTCCATCTGTACCTCCGGTTTTTACTTCCCTTTTTTCAAACAATTCGGGATGAACCTGTACAAAAACAAAGAAAAGTCCCTGTTCTTCAATCAATGATGCATTGGGGATTGTGATAGCCTGTTTATTGGTAATTGTAGTGATGAAAATATCAGCAAAACCACCGGATACAAAACCCGCTTTATTGTCAATCTGAAAAATGACAGGAATTAAATAATTATCGTTGTTGGCTGATTTACCAAAGGATATAAGTTTTCCATTCAACTGTTCGAGGGAGTAAGTCTGATTATCATTTAATAAACGAATATTTGCAGATTTGATTTGGCCTAATACCGGAGCATATTTTTGTTGCACATCAGCACGCAATTGCAATGTTTTATTTTGTGAAACTGAAACCAATGCCTGACCCGCTGCCACACTTTGTCCGTTTTGAACAAAAACCTGTTTTACATAACCACTCATAGGACTTTTAATGCTTTGTCCCGATGCGCTAAAGTTTCTGTTCATATTGTCAAAATTTGTTTTTGCATTTTCGTATGCTGTTTTGGTAATCAGCAAATCTTTCGCGGAAACAATTTTATCCTTGGCAAGTTCTTTGGCTCTCTCATATTCGGAAGTAGCCTTCAGGTAATTGTTTTTTGTTTCCATGTACTGCACTGATGTGTTGTCAGATGCCAACCCATTGCTGTTAATTGTAAACAAAGTTTGACCATTGCTAACTGTTTTTCCTTCCTGTACATTGTCTTTAGTAAAAATCACAACACCAGCCGCTTTTGCAGTAACAATCAATTCATCTCCCTGAGAAGAAAGAATCTGAGCTGTTGTTTTGATAACCTGACCGAATGGTTGAACTGAAGGATTTTTCGTTTCGAATTCAATTTTCCAGGATTGTTCTTTGGTAAAAACTGTCGTATTTGTTTCAGAAACCACTATTTCTTCAGCAGTATGGTGCGCTTCGTGTTCATCCTCATATACCTTGATGTTATTGACGATTATCTGAGTGTTTCCTTTTTTGGATTGGATATCAAAAATTAATTTGCCCTCCCCCTGAACCTTTGGTTCAATATCAAATTTATAAATGCCGGGTCTTACAGCTTCTGATAATTTCTGACTAACGACATCATTGCCAATGATTAACGAAACAGTCACCTCACTACTATCCAATGGATTGAAGTTGTCGAGCCAGGTGAAATGTGCCAGGATTCCGGCATTTATTCCAATAACAAAAGGATCAGCTTCTGCAAAAAGCTCCATGGCATTGCTGTATGCCGTTAATTGCAATTTTGCATCGTGTGCGTGTTCATCATGAGCCTGATCAGAATTTTTACAAGCTGTAAATAGTGTTATAAGAATAGTAAAGATTAATATATTCTTCATTTGTTTTTTTTGTAAGATATTTAATGAATGCAACCACACTTTAAAAATCAATAAGTTTAAAGTGCAGCAATGAGAAAAGAAGATAAACGGGGAGTGTATCAGGCAGATGGCGGACCACGCAATTCTGAATCATTGAATTCAGGATGTGCATTGAAAATGTAGCGCCATACCGGATCTATATGAGCTACGAGCTTCAGTGGTTCACCGTAAAAGTCATTCTCAATAATAAGAAATACAATGTCTTTATTTTCAATTGAATAGCGACTATTTTGAATTTGCCTGGAAGAAAATCCCGGAGCAAACAGTGCTTGTTTAAGCTGACATCCTGCACAATTTTCATCATCATCGTGGTCATGATGGTGGTGTTGAGTTTCATGATCATCATGATAACATTCAGAAACGATGACGATTTTATCAACATGATGACAATGAGGAACAACAGCATGTGCCAACAAAATAATGCCGGCAAGGAAAACGAAAATGTATGCTGTTATTGATTTATTCACAAAACCGATTTTCTGCAAAGTTATACAAATATTGTAAAATTCAAAATTAGTAAATATTTTTTACATTCACTCTTTTGTAAGTCAAAGATTTATCCTATCTTTGCAGTCCGTTTATTATCCCAGTGTAGTAGGTCGGATTTTATATGTGGAAAGCGCTGAATTTGTGCCGATTAGCCTCATGCAAATTCATTATAAAAAACAGATAAAAAACGAAATTAAGTAATTTATTAAACATTTATATTCAAAGTGGATACGTTAAGTTATAAAACCATTTCTGCAAACAAAGCCACTGTGCAGAAGGAATGGGTAGTAGTGGATGCTACCGGCATGGTGTTGGGACGTATGGGCTCTAAAGTTGCAAAACTATTAAGAGGCAAATACAAACCCAGCTTCACTCCTCATGTGGACTGCGGCGATAATGTGATTATTATCAATGCTGATAAAGTTATTTTAACTGGTAACAAATGGACTGACAGGATTTACCTGCGTCACACGGGTCATCCGGGTGGACAACGCGAGACTACTCCTGCCAAGATGATGTCGAAAGATCCTGAATTACTGATCAAAAAAGTAGTAAAAGGTATGTTACCAAAAAACAAATTAGGTGCACAGCTTTTAGGTAATCTGCATGTATTTATCGGTGCAGAGCACAACAAGCAGGCACAACAACCCAAAACAATTGATTTAAACGCACTTAAATAGTCAGTATGGAAAAAGTAAATGCCTTAGGAAGAAGAAAAGCTGCGATTGCACGTGTTTTCGTAAGCGAAGGAAATGGTCAGATCACCATCAATAAACGTGATTTGAATGTTTATTTTCCATCACCGCTGTTACAGTATGTAGTAAAACAGCCACTGAATAAATTAGGTGTAGCTGAAAAGTATGATATTCAGGTTAATCTGGATGGTGGCGGTTTCAAAGGTCAGGCAGAAGCACTTCGTTTGGCTATTGCCCGTGCCCTTGTGAAAATCAATCCTGAAGATAAACCTGCTTTGAAGTCTGAAGGTTTCATGACTCGTGACCCACGCGAAGTGGAACGTAAGAAACCGGGACAACCAAAAGCACGTAAGAGATTCCAATTCTCGAAACGCTAATATTATTTACGATTTATCAATTTACGATTTACGATTTTTCGGATCGGACGTGCTTATACACATTTTCCAATTGTAAATTGTAAATAAGTAAATTGTAAATAGATTTGGTTTAGTATCTAAATCGCCGGGACTCATAGACACTGGATGGCTACCCGGAGATTGATATCTGAAAAGAAGAAAGTAAACAAATTAAACAAATTAAAATGTCAAGAACTAATTTTGATCAATTATTAGAAGCAGGTTGTCACTTTGGTCACCTGAAACGCAAATGGAATCCCGCTATGGCTCCTTATATCTTTATGGAGCGTAACGACATCCACATCATCGATTTGCATAAAACGGTGGTAAAAATCGACGAAGCTGCTGCAGCTCTCAAATCTATTGCCAAATCTGGTCGTAAGATTTTATTCGTTGCTACAAAAAAACAGGCTAAAGATGTAGTTTCCGATAGAGCAGCATCTGTAGGAATGCCTTATATCACTGAGCGTTGGGCTGGTGGTATGTTGACAAACTTTCCTACAATCCGTAAGGCAGTTAAAAAGATGACTACCATCGATAAGATGTCCACTGACGGAACTTTTGAAAATATCTCTAAACGCGAAAAATTACAGATTTCACGTCAGCGTGAGAAACTGGAAAAGAACCTTGGTTCTATCGCGGATCTTACCCGTCTTCCTTCTGCAATTTTTGTAGTAGATGTGATGAAAGAACACATTGCTGTGAAAGAAGCACAACGTTTGGGTATTCCTGTATTTGGTATCGTGGATACTAACTCAAATCCTAACGGAATTGATTTCATGATTCCTGCTAATGATGACGCTACTAAATCTGTTGATGTAATATTAACTGCTATGGTTGAAGCTATTCAGGAAGGTTTGGAAGAACGCAAAGTTGAGAAAGTTGATGCTGAAGTATCTGAAGCTCCTGCTGTTAAGGAAAGAAAACACCGTGTTGCGAAACGTCCAAGAACTCAAAAAGAAGATGAGGAAGCATTGAACGCTAACATCGCAACAAAATTCATCAAAGAAGAAGAATAAAGTTATTTACAATTTAACAATTTACAATTTACAATTGTGTGTATTGAGATTCGTTTCGCATTCATACAAATTGTAAATTGTAAATTTGTAAATTGTACATTAATCAATTTGTCAAACAATCAAAAAATTACAATATTATGGCTGTAACAATGGCAGAAATTTCGAAATTGCGTACCATGACAGGTGCCGGTATGATGGATTGCAAAAATGCTTTAACTGAAGCTGAAGGCGATTTCGAAAAAGCAATTGAAATTATACGTAAAAAAGGACAGGCAGTTGCCGCAAAACGCAGCGATCGCCAGGCTTCTGAAGGTTGTGTGCTTGCAGCTGCTCAGGATGGTTTTGCTGCAATCATCGCATTGAAATGTGAAACTGACTTCGTTGCGAAGAATGCTGATTTTATTGCGCTTACCAAATCTATTCTTGATGCGGCAATGGCAGCTAAAGCGAATACACTCGACGAAGTGAAAGCTATCGTTATTGATGGCAGAACTATCGCTGAATTGGTGATTGATCGTTCAGGTATCACCGGTGAAAAAATGGAACTCGACTATTACGAATGTGTACAAGGCGGTACAACTGTAGCGTATATTCACCCCGGAAATAAATTGACCACAATTGTTGCATTTGCTCAGGAAAACGTTGAGTATGATACTGCACGTGGCGTAGCTATGCATATTGCTGCAATGTCGCCTGTGGCTATTGATGAATCGGCAATACCTCAAAAAGTAAAAGATAGTGAACTTTCTGTGGCTATCGAAAAAACTAAAACCGAACTTGTTGCCAAGGAAGTTGAAGTTGCATTGAAAAAAGCCGGAATCAATCCTGCTCACGTTGATAGCGAATCTCATATTGAATCAAATATGGCAAAAGGATGGATTACTGCTGAAGTGGCTGCAAAAGCACGTGAAATCATCGAAACGGTAACTGCTGAAAAAACAGCTACTTTGCCGGAACAGAAAGTAAATAGTATTGCTGCGGGACGTATGGCTAAATTCTTCAAAGAATATACACTTTTGGAACAAAAATACGAAGGTGGCGGCGATGAAGCTGGAAAAGTAACTGTAAAAGAACTGCTTGCCAAAAAACAAATTTCATGTATCGCTTTCAAACGCGTTACATTGAATCAGGAATAATTTTTATTCAAATAAAAACTGTAGAGACAGGGAAAGCCCTGTCTCTATTTGTTTTAAAAACCCGCTCTTTGTCTTGTTTAAATGTCTGTTTATTAAATTATTATATGTATTTTCACCCAACGGCTTTATAAATATTGCCGTCAACTAACAAATGTTTTATCGAAAGATATAAAAAAATTATGGGAAATATTGTAGCTATCGTTGGACGCCCGAATGTGGGCAAATCCACGCTTTTCAACAAACTTACCAATAGTCGCCGCGCCATCGTTAATGAAGAAGCCGGCACCACACGCGATCGTCAGTACGGAAAAGCTGAATGGTGCGGTCGCGAATTTTCAGTCATAGATACCGGTGGCTGGGTCATAAATTCTAACGATATTTTTGAAGAAGAAATCAAACGCCATGTGCAGATTGCCATGGAAGAAGCTGATCTGATTCTTTTTGTG
>JBILFS010000135.1:0-5866 GCA_044351455.1 Paludibacter sp.
AATCTGTATCGGTCGGAAAAATTATTGGTATACTGATTTATTACCGTATTTTTGGTCTTTGTAAACTTGTTGGAAAAATTATAGGTATCACTCTCACTCTGACTTAAACTACCATACACACTGGTTGTTAAAGATCTGCCCTTTTTGGAAGTCATTTTTCTGTTCAGGATAAGTCTTAAGCCAGCCGACATTGAACTGCTTCCGGAAGAATTTCTGGTGGTACCATAACTGGTGGTATCCATATCCTGCAAATACAAATAGTCTCTAAAGGTATCCGACGCTTCTGAATTGTAATTGATATTTGGCTGAATGATCAGTGTAGTTAATGAGTCAATTTTCCATTCTGCCTCCAAACGGAGATTCGCTTCGTAGGTATCAACAACTGATTCGTTATAAGTTGAATCATTGAAAATTGATTCCTTCAGATAACTCTCTTTGGTGGTATTTGTTTTACTGAAATTATTGGAATGATTGAATGAACCATCTCCGCCAATCTTGAAATTTTTATTGATTTCTGTGTTATTATTAACCCCGATATTCTGTGTTTCGGTGATACCGTTTCCTGATCCATCCCTGCTGCCCCTGCCCCGACTACTTCTTGCAGTATTCACATTATTGAGACCTGCTACGATGGAAGTCTGAGAATTACTTTTCATGATATTCAGATTCGCATTGCCATCATATCTGAACTGACTTTCAATATCTGCTCCTGCACCCCCTGAAACAGTTCCGAAAAGTCCATCTCTGCGATTCGACTTGGTTGTAAAATTGATAATTCTTTCTGTTTCATTATCCTCAAAACCGGTTAGCTGGGCCATTTCCGATTTTTGTTCCAGCACCTGAATTTTCTCTATCATTTCAGCAGGTAAATTCTTGGTTGCCATTTCGATATCACCGTCAAAAAACTTCTTTCCGTCCACCCTGATTTTCTTCACTTCCTGGCCATTGACAGTTATTTTTCCATCAACAATCTCAACACCCGGCAATTTTTTCAGAAGTTCTTCAGCAGCAGCATTTTCCTGTGTTTTAAATGCCGTTGCATTGTATTCCAGCGTATCACCTTTCACTACAACCTGAGCTGCAGTACCCTTTACGTCAAACTCTTTCAACATCATTACATCTTCTTCCAAACGAATATTTTTCAGGATGATGTCTTTCGAATCCATCTTAACCAATTGATTATGCTCGCGATAGCCTACAGAACTAATTTTCAGTATATAGTTTCCCGGCTTCACTTTCGTCAATTGAAACCAACCCTGATTATTCGTCTGAACTCCCTGAACCAGGGATGAATCTTTTACATGAAGCAATCTGACTGTAGCCATTTCGAGGGCTAAACCGTTTTTAATATCAAAAACTGTGGATTGAATCGATTTTTGTGAAAAAACAAACGTTGAAATAAACAATGTAAAAAAAACAAGTTTAAATTTAATCATCTTCAATAATTTTATAAGTCACTATGACTATTTGCAATGGCAATGGTTTAATCAATAATTGTATTATCGGGATAAAATTACTATTTTTGTGTGAATTTTTAATACAAAGGAATGGTTTTAAACTATATTTGGATTGCATTTGTGCTCATTGCGTTTGTCGTTGCAATTGGTGAATGGATTTTCATGGGAAATACCCAAATTTTTAGCGATATTTTTAATTCAACTTTCAGCACAGCCAAAACAGGTTTTGAAATTTCACTCGGATTAACCGGTGTGCTTGCCTTCTGGTTAGGCATCATGAAAATCGGAGAAAATGGAGGTGTTGTAAGGATGCTTTCCCGGCTTGTAGCACCGTTTTTCTCGAAAATATTTCCTGATGTACCCAAAGAACATCCGGCCATCGGAAGTATTCTGATGAATTTTTCCGCCAACATGCTCGGTCTGGATAATGCTGCCACACCACTCGGGTTAAAAGCCATGAAAGAATTGCAGGAAATCAATCCCGACAAGGAGAAAGCATCCAATCCGATGATTATGTTCCTGGTTTTGAATGCTTCTGCCCTGACCATCATACCGGTCAGTATCATGGCATACCGAGCACAATTAGGTGCCGTGAACCCTTCAGATGTATTTCTTCCCATACTGATAGCTACCTTCTGTTCCACATTGGTTGGGTTTTTAAGTGTCTCTTTTTTCCAGAAAATTAATATTTTTCAGAAGGAAATAATCCTGACACTTTTAGGACTTATCACTTTTATCGGCGGCCTGACCTGGATTTTCAGCACCTTGTCGAAAGAAGATATGATAATTTGGTCAAACTTTTCTGCAGCTTTTATCCTGTTAACCATCATTGTAACATTTATTCTGACGGCTACAATCAAGAAAGTGAATGTATACGAATCGTTTATTGAAGGTGCTAAAGATGGATTTCAGGTTGCTATCGGGATCATTCCATATCTAATTGCGATTCTTGTGGCGATTGGCATGTTCAGAGCTTCAGGCGCCCTCGACTATCTGATCGATGGTATCCGGTTTCTGTTTAGTCTGACCGGTCTGGATACATCTTTTGTCGACGCCCTCCCCACTGCCCTGATGAAGCCTTTGAGTGGTAGCGGAGCACGGGGAATGATGTTAGATGCCATGAAAACTTTTGGTCCGGACTCATTTGTGGGCAGACTAACGTGCATTATTCAGGGATCTACTGAAACTGTATTTTACATCCTGGCCGTGTATTATGGCGCTGTCGGCATTAAAAACACCCGATATACCCTCGCATGTGGTTTATTGGCTGATCTGGCGGGTGTTATAGCCGCTATAACCATTGCCTATTTCTTTTTCTTTTAGCATATGATACAATTTATTGCAGAAAACACCCCCATGCCCGAAATCAGGAAAAGCGAGATCAATCAATGGGTAAAACGAACTGCAGCAAAATACGAATTCAAAACAGGAGATATTGCTTTTATTTTTTGCAATGATGAGAAAATTCTGGAAATAAACCGGCAATACCTCCAACACGATTATTATACGGATATCATCACTTTTGATTATTCTACAACAGGAATTATTTCGGGTGATATCTTTATCAGTATTGATACCGTAAAAAGCAATGCTGAAAAATTTAAAACAGCTTTTCATGATGAATTACACCGAATCATCATCCATGGCGTGCTTCATTTATGTGGTCAGGATGATAAAACGGAGGAAAACAGGGCAATTATGACCGAAAAAGAGAACGATGCGCTAAAAGATTTTTTAACCCTGTAGCGCTGCAATACTATTAACTCATTATGAATGCAATTATTTGTTAAATAAAGATGGCTTATTGCACTGTTTCTTTTTTCTTTAAAGGATAATCATTACTTTTGTTGCTGCTTTTGCAGACTGTCAAAATAAAACAATTGATAAACCGTTTATTATCCGGATAATTATATTCTAAATACTTTGAAGTTAATTCGGAAAATATTAGTATTGTTGATGTGTATGACTGGTAGTCTGGTTGTATCGCAGGAACTTTTTACGATTGAATTCGGTGGTCATGGAGGAATTGCATATCTCAACGGAGATTATACACCTTCAAACTCAGGTAGGGTACAAAGAGATTTCGGATTAACATTCAGAAGAATTTTTAATCCAAGATTATCACTGATGCTGGATTATCATTTTTATAATTTGAATGATAATGCAACACAACCTTTGAGTACCCTGTTTAACCCGAATGTTGTTATCAATCAACAATTACATCTGGCTGATGTATTGCTGGCTTTCAATTTTCTGGAGTATGGCAGGCTGGATCATATTATGAACAGCAGCAATTTTACTCCGTTTCTGACTGCCGGTCTGGGTTTGGTTGGTGAGAATCAGAGAACCGGATTGTGGAGAATTAATCCCACATTACCCATTGGTTTTGGTGCCAAAATCCAGCTTGCAAAAAGAGTTCATCTTAATCTACAGTGGATTTACAGATTTTCACTGAGCGACGATGGACTGGAAGGGCTGCCTGATTTAGACAACAAACTGAATATGAACGGATCAAACCTGTTTAACAATGATCAGGTTGGTTCATTCACTGCCGGTATTAGTATCGGTCTGTTTAAAAAGGACTGTAAATGCATGAATTACAATTAAATATTTCTAATGTCATCGAGTAAAGAAAAAATTGATCTGAATAGACTACCCAAACATGTTGCTATCATCATGGACGGAAACGGAAGATGGGCTAAACAAAAAGGCTATCCAAGGGTGTTCGGTCATAAAAACGGGGTTGAATCTGTCAGGGTGATTACTGAAACTGCCACTGAACTGGGCATACAGTACCTCACACTTTATACTTTTTCCACTGAAAACTGGGGAAGACCTGAAGAGGAAATCAATGCTTTGATGGAGATTCTTGTGGATTCAATCGAAAGAGAAACACCCAGATTGATGAAAAACAACATCCGGTTGTTAACCATAGGCGACATCTCACGATTGCCTGAAAAAGCAAGAAAAAAACTGGAAGAATGTATTAATCAAACATCTGGCAATAAAGGTTTATCGCTAATACTTGCATTGAGTTATTCCTCCAGATGGGAGATTAAAAATGCAATCTCAAATATTGCAAAAGATATTCAGTCGGGCAAAATTCAGGATTCTGATATTTCTGATGATTTAATTTCGGCCTATATGACTACTGCAGGCATTCCGGATCCTGACTTGTTAATCAGAACAAGTGGAGAATTGAGAATCAGTAATTTCCTGCTTTGGCAGATTGCATATACTGAATTTTATTTTACCGATTTGCATTGGCCGGCATTCAGAGAAGAAGAACTTTACAATGCTATTCTCTCATATCAGAACAGGGATCGAAGATTTGGAAAATGTTAAAAAATAATAGGAGAACTATACACCATATGTCACGATACATCACGCTGCTCAGTTTATTCATACTGATAATTTTTCCACAGCTAAAAGCTCAAACCACTGTCGATGAAGTTACTGATTCAATTCCGGTAATTTCTTATGGCACTACCCCTAAAAAATATGAAATCGCAGGAATATCAATAACCGGTGCACAAAACTATGAAGATTTTGTATTAATCGGTTTCTCGGGAATTGCTGTTGGTGATAAAATAACAATACCCGGTGATGGCATTACCAATGTTGTAAAAAGATTCTGGAAACAAGGTTTGTTTTCAGATGTGAAAGTCAAAGCAACCAAAATTGAAGATGATAAAATCTGGCTTCAAATTAACCTCAAACAACGCCCACAGATCTCCAAAATAAATTTCAACGGATTAAAAAAGGGAGAAATTGACGAATTGAGTGGCAAGTTAGGACTCGTGGTTGGGAATCAGATTACACCGAACATCTCTGACAGGGCAAAAAAGGTTATTGTGAACTACCTGGAAGAAAAAGGATTCATGAATGTTGTAGTGAATGTTTTTCAAAAAAATGATCCTGAAAAAGCCAACAATGTAATCGTTGATATTGATGTTGATAAAAGAATAAAAACTAAGGTTAATGCTCTTGTAATCAATGGAAATCAAGCTTTGACTTTTAACAAGATAAATTTCGTAATGAAGAAAACCAACGACAACAACTGGCGTAATTTCTTCAGAACTAAAAAATTTGTAAAAGAGGAATTTGAAAAGGATAAGGTTGCTTTGATTGAAAAATACAATGAAATTGGTTATCGTGATGCCTATATTATTTCAGATAGTGTTGTTTCGGTAGATGAAAAAAGTGTCAATGTTTATCTAACCATCGATGAAGGTAAAAAATATCATTTCAGGGATATTAAATGGATTGGAAATACGGTTTATCCTCACGAATATCTGGGGGAAATTCTGAACATCAAAAAAGGAGATGTTTACAATTATAAAAACCTGATGAAACGTTTGCAGACAGATGAGAATGAAGCTGTCAGCAAATTATATCAGGACAGGGGA
>JBILFS010000136.1:0-5860 GCA_044351455.1 Paludibacter sp.
GTTAAATTTTTTAATGAAACAACTTTTTGACCGGACATGTTGTACATTTCAACTGTTGCAGCATGGATATCATTCAAAACGATATTGCCATTACTGAGACTAAAACTCAGTGCATTCCTGCGGATATTTGATACTCCGGTACCAATTTCAGCTCCGGAGAGCCGGTATCTGACCACCCCGTTTTGGGTTGACAAAGCAAAGATATCAACATCACCGTTCGACTGATGTTTAACTACAACATGACCTGCACCGTTTCCGGGATTAAGCATACCAAACGATGGTGATGAAATAAGCACTGTGGCATTGGTTATTCCCAGTGAACGGTCAATCTTAACTACCTGAATTTTATTATTTGCCAACCTTGCATAACTGGCATTACTTCCATATTGCAGATAGCAGGCATAGTCAAAACCTCCGACAGTTTTGATATAAACCGGCACTGTACCACCTGCTGGTAAGGTTGCAGGAAATGGAGTGTTTCCAACACTTGCCGTTAGGTCTGATTTAATCTGCTGGAAATTACCCAAACCAACTGAACGGAAATAAAAACCGCCATCAGGTCCGGGATTGAATTGGTGAAAGTTTGAACTGCTTGCCGTAATTGATGTATTCAACACATCAGGAGTCTGTTTGAATTTCCAGCTTCCATTAATCTGTTCCATGGCAAAATATTGTACTTTGTAATTACTCAAAGCACCTCCGGCAATTGCATAAATCCGGGCAGACCCATCGAAATAATTTCCCGTTACAGTAATTTTATCACCATAACGCAATGTGCCCGAAGGAAATTCAATTTCTTTTACAGGAGCAGCATCCTCATTGGTCCATTTATAAATTTTAAAAGGCCCGGTGCTGCTGTGTGTACAATTTGAAACCAGCAAAACCCCGTCTTCAGTGACTCCTGCATCACTAATAACAAAACCACCGCCGCTTACATCAGTCATATCCAGCGATTTAACATCAGCTCCTGTATTCACATCAAGCACCCGCACAAGGTTTCCGAGAGGATTGCGGCTAACCAGAAAAACACGCTCAGTAACGCCGGCATTACTATTGATTTTTCCTACTGCGATACCCCTCGTATTCATATCGTCAAAATAGGCTGGCTTTCTGTTTGCTTCCTGACCAGTAGCTGTAAAAGCAGAATCACTTCGCTCCCAAACCCGGGTAAATGTAACCTGAGCGGCAACCTGAACGCCCAACAAGATGGCAATAAAAAAAGTAATTTTTTTCATAACTTTTTTAATTTTTAAATTGATTTGATTGTAATTTTAATTGATTGGCATTTAAACTTATATTATTTCACAACGCAACATTGTTTTTCAACATATCAAACAAGTTGCTTTTTTTTATTGATTTTGATTGTGCATTGAGTTGCTCCATGATTCTCCAGCATTGATACAATCCTCTCGGAATATGGAAACAACCTTTCCATTTTCCACCTTTTAGTTCGAGCAGTACTTCACCCTGACGGTTCAGATAACCAAACCACTCAGGATGTTCCGTGTCTTTGAAATGCGTCCAGGTGTAGTCATGAATGCGTTCGAACCATTCCAGACAAGCCTCTGATCCCGTTAACTGATAGCCTTTCAGCATGGTAATGAGCGATTCCACATGTACCCACCAGAGTTTTTGATCCCACTCCAGCTGAAGCGGCGGATTGCCTTTTCTGTCCTTGAAGTACAAAATACCTCCGTATTGCTCATCCCAGCCATACTGCACCATTTTCAGGGCTACGTCGGTGGCTTTTTCTATCAACTCCCGTCTTTGCAACCTTACGCCCAGATCCATGATAAACCACATGGCTTCAATGGCATGACCGGGATTGATGAGTCTGCCTTCGAATGTATCGGAAAGCGCGCCTTCTAAGGTTACATTTTCCACCACAAGCCCCAATTCGGGACGATAAAACACATCCATCACTTCATGAATGCAGGTTTCTATGGTATCCATCAGGAATTTCTCTTCCAACAGATGTTCAATTTCCAGGGCTAAATTGCACAATATCATGGGCAATGCAAAATTTTTCAGATTGCGTGTACCCGGATAGGCTTTGTTCCACTTTCCCTTTGGATTATCGACTTTGGAGAGTATTTTATCGAAGGTTGTTTTGGCAATGAATTCATATTCCCGGTTACCTGTAGCCAGTGCCAGCTGTCCGAATGCCATCGTGGCAAATGTGTATGAGAAAATATTGTAAGGCTCAATCAGGGGTTCTCCTTCCCTGGTCAACGAAAAATACCAGTTGTATTGGCCATCATGACCATGTTTCTTTAGAAACTCTGCCCCCTGAACGGCACAATCGAGCCACTCCTGTCGCTTTTCCACCTTGTTGTATAGCATGGCAAACATCCACACCTCACGACCCTGAAGCCACACAAACTTATCGGTGTCAAACACATTTCCTTCGCGGTCCAAACAAGTTATATAACCGCCAAACTCCAGGTCCTGCGACTTTTCGAGCCAAAAAGGAATGATATTGTCTAACAATTCATCCTTATATTGTTCTGCTAATGCTCTGAAATCCATAAATTGTAAATCGTAAATTGTAAATTTTTTAATCGTATACCGCAAATCGTAAATCGTAAATCGTAAATTGTAAATTTCCAACTTACCTCAAACCGTTCACATATTCCATATACCTGTTATAAAGATGTCCGGCCTGCAAATATGCCGACTGCGGACTCATAAAATGCGAAAACTCAAAAGTGATGGCATTTTGGATGCCTGCCTGAGCAGCAAGTTCAAGTTTGAGTTTTAACTTTTCCCATTTGATTGGTAAAAATCTGATGGGCATATCGCGGTCAAATGTTTCGGAGTTGGTCCAGCACTGCAAACCATATTTATCACATAAACTTTTATTAATCTTCAGAAAATTAACCAGTTCATCATAATCAACATGTCCATCCTGAAATGCCACAATATCTACTGCCCCTTTGATTCCTTCCATAATCTGATCCCACTCCTTTTCGTGCGTATCAGTCGAGATTGGACCATCAACTTGTTTATCTGCCACTAATTCACTTTGATTCTTTCTTCCATCAATGTAGGGGGAAATTAATACCGGAAGTCCACCGGATACTTTTTTGCAATAATTGCCCAGCTCTGAGAACATCTCAATAATCTTTCCGTTATTTCTGCTGCATTCCTGCGACAAATACCATCCCTGAAAAGAAGCATGATGACCATACTTCGACCAAACTTCGTCGATGATTGCTTTGTTCACCAGAACTTCCTTTTCAAAATTTCCATTGGTCCAGAAATCAGGATCCACCCAATATCTTCCTGAATCATATAAACCGAAATAAAATTGCATTCCATACTGATTACTCAAACGCAGAAAAAGGTCGACCAAATCAACAGGTGGGGTGAAACAATTTTCGCTTAAACTTAAAACCTCCGAGGGAAAGGTCTGCCATCGCTTATATCCACAACGTATCAAAACCACCATTTCAATGCCTGCTTCTTTCATATAGGCAAAGTCTCTCTCCCACTCTTTCTCACCCCAATTCTGATGTGGAATATCATGACTAATCTCATCAAGAAATGTTGCCTTTATTTTCATATTAGTCCGATTTTAATGTCTGTCTTTTAATATCGATGCAAATATAAATAAATATTTTTAATAATGGCAAATGTTTTATTATTTTTTTTCTATTTTTGCAACCGAATTCAAAGTGAGTCAAAAGAATAGTTCGCGATTAATTACTAAAAATATCAATACAATAAATGGATTTATATTAAATTTTATTACTTTTGTATGCATGTCATTGCAAAATGATTAAAATAGGTATATTTATTAATAAAAAATAAATGACGATCATGAAACACACTTTAATTGAAGAAATCGAATTAGGCTCCAAGAACGCCCAGATAAAACTGAATATCATCAAGAGTTTTATTAACAACGGTGACAACACCATCTCGGAGCTTGGGAAGGAAATTGATCTGAGCATTCCTACTGTTACAAAACTGATTGGAGAACTGATTGAAGAAGGGTATGTCATTGATTTTGGAAAACTTGAAACCCAGGGTGGCAGAAGACCGAATATTTACGGCCTTAATCCTGACTCCGGATGTTTCCTGGGTGTTGATGTAAAAAGGTTCAGGGTGAATCTGGCACTGATTAATTTTAAAGGCCAAATCCTCGATACTTCTTCAAATATTCCTTTTGAATATGAAAACACCCATCAGAGCTTTGAAAGACTTTGTAAAATCATCAACGAATATGTAGATAATGCTAAAGTTCAAAAATCGAAAATACTTAGTGCGGGAATCAATATTTCGGGTCGAATCAATACAGAAACCGGTCATAGTTATTCCATTTATTATTTTAGCGAACAACCTCTGGCCGAAATATTCCACGAAAAAATTGGCTTGCATTGTACCATCGACAATGATTCAAGAGCTATGGCATACGGGGAATTTATGCAGGGAGTTGTGAAAAACGAAAAAAATGTGCTTTATGTAAATTGTAGCTGGGGATTAGGACTGGGCATCATCATCAATGGACAGTTGTATTATGGTAAATCCGGTTTTTCAGGCGAATTCGGACACATTCCGGTTTTCGATAATGATGTGATTTGTCATTGCGGCAAAAAAGGTTGTTTGGAAACGCAGGCATCAGGGTCATATATCTACAGAAAATTCCTTGAAAAAATGAATGAAGGCTATTCAACCATGTTAACTGAAAAAAGGGATAAAAACCTCCCCATTACTCAGGAAGATATTTTAGCTTCTGCTCTTCAGGAAGATATGTTAGCTATTGAATTGATAGAAGAAGTTGGCCAGAATCTGGGAAAACATATCGCCAGTCTGATCAATTTATTCAACCCTGAACTGGTTATTATTGGAGGTGTATTGTCTATGACCGGTGATTATCTATTGCTGCCTGTCAGAAGTGCTATCAAAAAATATTCATTGAATCTGGTAAGCAACGATACTGCAATAAAATCCGGAAGCCTGGGAGATAATGCTGGTGTTATAGGCGCTTGTATGCTTTCCAGAAGTAAAATGCTTGGAATAATTTAAAATTAATTTTTATATGAGTGATACAAAAAGAGCACATCCGATAAGCTGGATACCATCTGTTTATTTTGCAATGGGTTTACCATTTGTAGCACTCGCACAGGCATCGTCGCTGATGTTTAAAAATCTGGGCATTACGGATACTCAGATTGCTCTCTGGACTTCTCTTATCATGATTCCCTGGACACTCAAACCTTTCTGGAGTCCCATTCTCGAGATGTTTAAAACCAAAAAACATTTTGTAGTGGCTACCCAGATGATAACCGGTATTTCCTTTGCCCTGGTTGCTTTTTCTTTGAATATCCCTGATTTCTTTGCTTACGCCATAGCTTTTATGGCAATCATTGCATTCAGTGGTGCAACCCACGATATCGCCACTGCAGGTGTTTACCTGAGCGAACTTAGTCCGGAGGAGCAGGCAAAATATGTTGGATGGCAGGGTGCATTCTATAATATCGCCAAAGTTTTCTCGGGTGGTGCTTTGGTATATCTTGCGGGTGAACTTGAAAAAAGCATTGGCGTCAGACAAGCCTGGATGATTGTCATGGGTGTTTACGGGGTTATCATGTTATTATTATCCCTGTATCACTGGAAAAAACTTCCCCGGGGCACCAGCAATGCTGAAGTAAAATCGTTCAGCGAAGGAATGGAAATACTGGTGGATGTTGCGAAAACATTCTTCCAAAAAAAAGGTATTCTGCTCAGCATTGTTTTTGTAATTTTCTACCGTTTTGCGGAAGGTTTTGCCATTAAAATTGCTCCACTTTTCATGAAAGCTTCCATAGCTGATGGCGGACTGGGCTTATCAACTTCCGAAATCGGGATGATTTAT
>JBILFS010000256.1:0-3899 GCA_044351455.1 Paludibacter sp.
AATTGGGTTGTATGGCTGGTACATTGGGGATTGCTTATTTTGCCAATAACTATGGGAGAAAAAATACAATGATTTTCATTTCCTTGCTGCTGGTTATCACTGCTGTGGGTGTGGCATTGGCTCCAAATGCCGGAATGCTTTGTTTGTGGCGGTTTATTCAGGGCGCAAGTGTGGGGGCGGCATCAGTTGTATCACCTATGTATATTGCTGAAATTGCTCCGGCACACGCACGTGGCAAATTGGTTTCACTCAACCAATTGACCATTATTTTAGGGATATTGATGGCCACTATAAGTGCTTACTATTTTGGCGATGTCAACAATGCCGATAGCTGGCGTTGGATGTTTGGCTCGGCACTTATACCCGCTATTGTTTTCTTTGTAAGTGTGTTTTTTATTCCCGAAACACCTCGTTGGTTAATAAAAGCCAACCGCGATATGGAGGCTCACAAGGTATTGACTAAAATTGGCGAACAGGCTTTTATTGAAAAGGAAATGCGTGATATAAAAAACTCTTTAACACAGCATATTACCAAAAGTGGAAGCTATCGCGATTTACTGGGAGTAGCCGTTTTGCCCGCTTTGCTTGTGGGATTTGGCATTGCTATTTTGCAGCAGTTTTGCGGGGTAAATAATGTAACTCAGTATGTTCAGGTCATATTCGAAAAAGCGCATATCAACCTCAGCGATGGTCTTTTTAAGGGTATGTTTGTTGGTCTTGTATTTTTTGTGTTTACCTTTTTAGCCATTTTGCTGGTGGATAAAATCGGGCGAAAAATACTTATGCTGGTAGGTACGGCTTTGATGGCTTTTTTCCTCTTCATGCTTGCGTGGTCGTTTCAGAGCGAGAGTGTGGATGGACGGTTGGTATTCTTTTTTGTAATGGGCTATATTGGCACTTTTGCTTTTACACTTGGACCTGTAGTGTGGGTATTATTATCGGAAATTTATCCGAATTATATCCGCGAAAAAGCTCTTTCCCTTTCTTCATGTATGTTGTGGCTAGCTACTTTCATAGTGGTACTTGTTTCACCTTATTTGCTGGATTTTAGCCCAACATTCAACTTCTTGCTTTTTGCAGTTCTTAATGTTGTTGGCTTTCTGTTTGTCTGGGTCTATTTGCCCGAAACCAAAGGACGTACACTAGAGGATATGGAACAGATTTGGGTAAAAAAGCAAAGAAAAAAAATAGATTGAAAAAAATTATGAAAGCTTAAAATGTATAGTAGTAAATTATATTTATTAAATAAATTTCAACAAAATGTGCAATTCTTACTATCAACGATAGAGTAACAAGCAGAGTCTGGATACGTAAGTTATCGGGGAAAGAAGCCATCCCAGTAGCTAAAATTACGGCCTAGTCGCTACGAAAAGTAAAGAACTTAATACATACAATAACGGCTGACAATGGAAAATAATTTGCTAATCACGAGGAAATTGCGCAAAAATTGGATTTAAATTTCTGTTTTTGCAAACCATACCACTCATGGGAACGTGGTGCCAATGAAAATATAAATGGACTTAATAGGTAGTATATCCCAAAAGCTACGGACTTTAGTGAAGTAACCAACAAACAGATTAAGTTGATTGTAAACAATCTTATTAATCGACCATGTAAAAGACTTGGATATCTCACGCCAAACGATAAATTAAAACAAATTATTAATCAGAATTCATTTGCATTTGCGAGTTGAATTCAGCATTCAAAACTTAAAAAACTGTATTTAAATGAGAACTATTTTTATATTAATTTTTGTAGTCTTTTCAACTCTTCATTCTTTTAGCCAACTTTTACCATACAAGAATAAATTGTTGCCTGTTGAGACACGTGTTAACGATTTACTCAACCGAATGACATTGGATGAAAAATTGGCTCAAATGGCAAATTTTGAAACCAATAGAATTTCTTTAGCTAAAAACACTTCAAATGAGGACAGTATTCAAAAAGTATTAAATGGAGTTAGCTATGGCACTATATCAGATCTTTATAGAGGAGACTCTGTTGATTATATGGCATTTAGATTAAATGAGTTGACAAAATATATGTCAAAAAAGACACGCTTAGGTATTCCAAGTCTTATCGCTGCAGAATCTATACATGGTTTACATGGAAAACGTGCTACCATTTTTCCACAAATTATAGCAATGGGATCAACCTGGAACCGTGGGTTGATAAAAGATATGGCAAGTGCCTTAGCCAGTGAACTATCGGTTGTAGGTGAAACCCATTTTCTTGGACCTGGTATTGACTGTGCAGTAGATCCACGTTGGGGAAGAGTTGAAGAATGCTTTAGTCAGGATCCTTTTTTAGTTGCCGAAATGGGTTTGGCTTATATTGGTGGTTTACAGGGTAATATACGAAACGGCAAACTCCAACCCGATAAAGTATTTTCCACTATCAAACATTTTACTGCCTATAGTAAGCCGGTCAATGGTATTAATCTTGGACCAGCTTCCGTGGGTGAGAGAGAGTTAAGAGATGTGCATTTATACCCTTATAAACGAATAATTGATTCACTTGGGGTATGGTCTGTAATGCCATCGTATAATGCTGTAAATAATATTCCATGCCATGCGTCAACCTATTTGCTAAGAGATGTTTTGCGTAAGGAGATGGGGTTTGATGGCTTTGTCTATTCTGATTGGGGAGCTGTAGATATGTTACATGCGCCACAGAAAGTAGCTCAATCCTATAAAGATGCTGCAATTCTGGCTGTAAAAGCCGGTGTAAATGTAAACGCCCCGGGTGTAACTTCATTTGCATATCTGAAAGAAGCAGTTTTATCAGGTGAATTAGACGAATCGTATATAAACTCAGCGGTTTCAGATGTTTTACGTATTAAATTCAGGGCAGGTTTGTTCGATGGAGAAAGAGATATTGATATAACCAAGGTGCCGGAAGTTATTCATTGTAAGAAACACATAGATTTAGCCAGACAGGTAGCCGAAGAAGGATGTGTTTTACTTACAAACAAAAATATACTGCCCTTAGACCTAAATAAAATAAAATCATTGGCTGTGATAGGGCCCAATGCAGCCAATGTACAGTTTGGAGATTATAGCTATTCACATGACAATAAATATGGAACTACAACATTACAAGGCATTCAAAAATATGTTGGCAGCAATATAAAAGTCAATTATGCTGAAGGGTGCGGCATCAACAGCCTGTCGAAAGAGGGGTTCAAGGAAGCCATAAAGGCAGCAAAGAAATCAGATGTAGTTGTAATGGTTTGCGGCAGCTCAAGTAGTATTTCAGGAGGAATTGGTGGAATCAGTTCAGGAGTAGGAACTAAATTTCTGCCAACTTGTGGCGAAGGTTATGACCGACCAGTTCTTACGCTCGAAGGTGTTCAGGAAGATCTTATCAGAGAAATAAAAAAGACGGGAAAACCTATTGTTTTAGTACTCGTTAACGGACGTCCATATACCATACCCTGGTTAAAAGAAAATATGAATGCTATTCTGGCAGCCTGGTATCCCGGTGAAGAAGGTGGCAATGCAATAGCAAATATTCTTTTTGGGAAAGTAAATCCGTCGGGCAAACTAACAATGGATTGGCCTCAAACTTCAGGTCACATTTATACACAGTACAATTATTTACCAGTCTCGAGAGGATACTACAAAATTCCTGGAGCTCCAGAAAAGCCGGGAAGAGACTATGTAGATTATTCGCCCGATGCTTTATTTCCATTTGGATATGGCTTAAGCTACACCACTTTTGAATATAGCAATTTAAAATTAAAAAACACAGAGCTTGCCAAAACAGGTAAATTAGAATTGGAAGTTACTGTAAAAAATACCGGTAAAAGAGAAGGTGAAGAAATTGTACAACTATATATCCATGATGAATATGCCTCAGTAACAGTTCCCGTGAAACAATTAAAAGGCTTTGAAAAA
>JBILFS010000137.1:0-5821 GCA_044351455.1 Paludibacter sp.
CGGATTCCGTAAGCCTGCAGAACCTGTCCAACATACAGGAACTTTTCGAAATTCAACGGTTTGCGGTAATACATGTCCATATATTCTTTGATGGTTACATTTCCGATACTGCTGCGTTGATGGTGTCGCATTACTTCTGATTCAATGTCGTAATCTTCGGGAAGGGCATATTTGCGCACAGATTCAAGTTCCGGAAACGACTGAAATCCGTATTCGCTCATGAAACGACCAATATTTTCCGCATATTTTTCAAAGGGATGTTTACCCCACCACACACCCCAGTAATGGACATCACCATCAGGATTTTTATCCGTAGCATGTTTTTGAAAAGCCTTGCTGGCTGGTGAAGAATGCCAGTAAGCTGTGTTGGCCGCAAATGATTGAACTGCAGCTGGTAATATTTTGTTGAAAATATTATCGTAAGCACCCCAGACTTTGTTTTTTTGTTCGTCGTTGTAAGTCTTTTTCCATCCCCAGCCTGCTTCTTCCCTGAATTGTTGCCAGGCAACATCAATCTCATTGTTTCCACACCACAAGGCAATAGAAGGGTGATTGCGAAGTCTTTTTACCTGATATGCCGCTTCAGCTGCAACCGATTCGAGAAATGGTATATCATCGGGATACAAGGTGCAGGCGAACATAAAATCCTGCCATACGAGGATGCCGTTTTTATCACAAAGATCATAAAAGTAATCATTTTCGTAAATTCCGCCGCCCCATACACGTAACATATTCAGGTTCGATTTCAGAGCAGTCTGAATTTCCCAATCATATACTTCTTTCGTAACTTTATCAAGAAACATATCATTGGGGATGTGGTTTTCTCCTTTGGCAAAAACCGGAACACCATTCAGTTCAAAATAGAAGCTATGACCTGCACTGTCAGGTTTCTGAATAAGTTTCAATGTGCGTAACCCGATATTGTGCGAGATTTGATTCATCTCTGCTCCTGATTTTACCACTGCTTTTATGTTGTACAAGTGGGGCTCACCCAGACCATGCGACCACCATCTTTTCGGATTTTTAATTTCGAAAGGAATTTGAATCTGATTGTTACCGTTTTGTAATTCTACCTTTTGTTTCTTTAATGTTTTATCATTCACTATTATTTCGATGATTGCCGTTTGTTTTACATCAGAGGAAATATCAATCTGACCGTTTAGTTGCGCCAGTTCGTCTGTCAGTGACTTTTGCTCTGCATAGAAGTCATTCATTTTGAACGAATTCCAGGAATGCAGATAAACCGGTTGCCATATACCGGAAGTTACGAAACGCGGACCCCAGTCCCATCCGAAATGATATCCCGCTTTGCGGATAAACGGACTTACCAACTCATGCTTTTGCAATCCGCCATTCACTGCCTGATCATTGGCGGCATGCAGGGTAAAACCTTTGTTTTTAAGCAGTTGCAACCCTTTTTTAATGGGTGAATGAAAAATGATATGCAGTTTATTTTCTCCGGTTTGCAGCAATTTTTTCACATCCACAGTCCATGCCCGAAACATATTATCTGCCGATAAAATCAGTTCCTCATTCAGATAAACATCGGCATAGGTATCCAGTCCTTCGAAAACCAGTTCAATATTGTTGAATTTCAGATCCTGACTGCTTAGCGTGAAAATCGTTTGATATTCCCAGTTTTTTTTATCAATCCACTGAAGTTCTTTTTCATTGGTGCGATAATAGGGTTCCGGAATTTGTTTGTTTTGAAGCAAATCGCTGTGAACACAACCAGGAACAGTAGCCGGCATCCAGTGTGGAGAACCGGCTTCGTGAAATTTCCATCCCTGATTGAGAGGTATCATGATTTTACCGGGATTGGCTGAGGTTAGAACAAAACCGGGTGCACCTGGTGTAACTATCATTAAATATGATAAAAGGAAAAATATTATTTTTAACTGCATAAATTTAATTGGATAATGGTTTGAATTTTATCACCAGTTTTGTGGCCGCTGATTCGAATTGCAGACAGATTTTGCTGAATCCTTTATTTTCCGAGTTTTTTGTCAGTGGTAATTGTACTCCCGGCAAGTAGCTGGCCTGTAAAACCTGAAATGCCGCTTTTCTGACTCCTGAAAAACTCATTTCCATTTTTCTCCCGTTTTGTGTTAATATCGCTTTTCTCCCGTTTTTCGAAAGTTGAATATCTGCTTTGGTATGCATATTCCACCAGACAGTGGCAGATTCTTTCGCTTCAAAATCATCAGCAATTGTGATTATTCGCTTTTTACGGTTAAGTTCAACTTTGCGTTTGTAATGATGAACATCCCGTTTATAAACATCACCAAGATCTACTACATAATGACTCACTGCCGGGGTTGAAAGATGATTGACGACTGATGCTGTTCCTTTTTCATCCTGCTCAGGACGATTTGACGGATTAAAAACCAGGCAGTTTTTGCCTTCTGTCCGCATCCTGTAAAAATGCCAGCGACCGGGTTCTTTTTGAGCATAAACTGAATCAATGTATTCAGGATAAGTTTTTTTAGAGAAATATCCCGGAAAAGTATAATTATCGCTGCCCAGATTTCCATAAGCCCAAACTTCACCAAGTCCCTGAATGTAAAATGATCCTGCATCCAGATGTCCGTGACTGGCCGAATTATAACCACCATGAACCGAAACATACAGTGCGTCCGGATCAGTCCAGTTTTCGCGCATCGAATATAATTCCAGTCCGTAAACCGAATAATCAAGCGGAATATTGATTTCAGTTCCTTTCTTCACCAATTCAGGGTCGTAATAAAAAAAGTCGAACCAGGGCAAATCGTAATTGTTTTCCACCACCATATCGTATTGCAATTTTGCCAGCGAAGCATCATTGAAATGTTTGGCCGGCCAGAAAAACGATTTTGCTTTGCCTGTTTTAAGAGGGTCGTCGCCAATATTAATGGATGTAACCGTTCCTGTTGTAAAAACGGGGAAGTAGCCTGTTTTTTTCATTCCGGGTGTTTCGGCCAGCCCGAATGTAGTACCCAAATTTCGTTTTATGCAATCCAACGCCGGAAGCGTGTACATCAATCCGTAACCCCAATACATAAGACCTTCCTCGCTTTGTCCGTCGGGTTCAAACTCTCTGATAAACAATTGCATATCATTAACTGCAGTCGCCACGAGCCAGCTCATGTTTTGCGGGTCGCGCTCGTACATACAAAGTGCAGCTACGGCAATATTTCCGTTACAGATTCCATTCCAGTTATTGGTGGCTTTGTTCCACTGCCAGGTGCGTTTCGCTTCGTTTTTGTATTGCGCTAATGTGGGAACAAAAAGGTATTTTCGGGTTGATTCGTACACAAAATCGCGTTGCGCGGGCGACATCCAGTTGTAAAGTCCATCATAAATCAGTGCCGCATCGAAAGCGGCAATGCCGGTATCCAGAAAATGCCGGTCGGTGTAAGGCGGTTCAACCAATGTGCCCCAGTCAGGCCATGTTGCCATATTTTCGAATATTTCGTAAGCACGCTGTGCGTATTTATTTTCACCCGTAATCCAATAAGTAATCACCAACGGTGGAAGCAATACAGCATTTCCATGTGTGCCTTTCACCCGCAGTTTTGCATCGTCTAATTCACCGGTATTCAGGGAATTCTGTAAGTTTTCGTCAGCCTGTTTTTTTATTCTTTCCCAGGCTTTGGACATCAACGGGTCGCCGTTTTTTATCAGGTTTTTCACCCGGTCGATATCAATCTGTCTGGCAAACTGACGGGGATGATGGTTTTGCAAACCATTTTGCTGAAAAAGCTGTTGCACTTGTTGTGCGGTTGCTGTTTCAAATTTCAGTTGCTCTTTTTGCAGGCGAACAGTCTCTTTTTGTGCCGGAGTTTGAGCATTTACAAAAAAAACAAGTATACCAAGGACTAATAATGTAACGGTTCTTTGCATGCTGATTTTAAGATTAATCAACTGCAAAGATAATGGAAAGACACCGCTTTAAATCGCAGAATTTTGTTCGTTTATAATACTATTTTGGAAAAGCATAAGTTAATTTAAAGACTCAATTTATACTATCAGTAAAACCCAATACTGATTGATTAGATTTTCATCTTTAAAGTTCCTTTTTTGTTTGACTGAGGTAATGATTAAATGCTTTTTCAATATCAACAGGCGTTAAACCCAATAAATGCATATTTTTGATAAGTAAGGGTAATTTGACAGTCATAAATTCGGCACGACGAATATTGAGAACCAATTCAAATGCCTTGTCTGAAAGGAAATAACCTACACCTCGCTTGTTGTAAATCACTTCAGCCGATTGTAATCTCTCGTATGTACGCATTACCGTATTGGGATTCACCTCCAGCGCAATGGCCAGGTCGCGCACCGATGGTATGCGCTCGCCGGGTGCCCATTGGTGTGCCAGAATTCGTTCGAAAATCCATTCCGAAATCTGTAAGAATATGGGTTGAGTGTCGTTAAACTTCATTCTTTTATTTCCTTTCGTTTAAACAGCTTGTAACTGACATATAAAAGTCCGGATATCAATATAAAAATGATAACAAAAAATGTCCACGAAAGTTGAGAATAATATTCAGGACTGTCTGTAGCAAAGCGTTTTGCCTTTTCAACAAACTCTATCCAAAACCCGGCATCCAACATCTGAAAAACTACGAAACCGAAAACACTATATGCCAAATAAAAAATACCAATTACTTTAATTACGGCGTATTCTTTGAAGAAGATATGTCCCCAGACAAAAAGCTGGAAGATGAAATAATATATTAAAAGGCTTAATAATTGTATCAATAATCTGATGGAATTAGCACCGGATGGACCACCCATTACGCCAATATCAGCAAAAAGGAATTGGGAAAAAGAGCGGGAATGAGCTGAAGTTGTTATGGTGAAAATTATATTCAGTATGTAAAATTCGATTATATAAAAAAGAAAGGGTAACACAAAACCCGTAAGCATCAGACTCATAAATTTTTCGGATGCCGAAGCCGGAAGTAAATGCAGATGACGCGTTTTCACACATCCAGAACCTTTAGAAAAAGACAGATGAAGATGATAAACAAGAATTCCCAAAAATAGCCATTTCCCAAAAATGCTTATAAATACTATACCGAGTCCATTGTGATGAATATTCGAATTTATTATAGTAATATTAATTACCGAAAATACCAATGTAATTATTGCAACAGGCAATATCAGACTATATTTTTTTTCTACCCAAAAACGTAAAAGCAAAGCATTCATACGTTTTATGTTAAATGATTCCATCATAAGTAACTATTTTAAAATTAAAGATTTAGTCCTAAACGTAGATTCACATTTTGAAAATTGCAAATATGATGCACTGATAAATCCTACCGAAAGTAAAGCATAAATCATCAACCGAATGGGAGAAAATTGTGCAAAATGTTCGGTAAAGTAATTGTCCAAATAAGCACTGCCCAATACAAATGCGATATAAACTACAACTAACATAGCCGTTGATATTTTATAGAAAATCAGAAATTGAAAATAAAACAAAATTGTTACAGTAAACACCATCCATGCAGTAAAGTCAACGTCGAATGCAAACCATTCGTGCGAAACAGAAAACAGCATACGTGATGATAATTCGACTAAAGGATATATCAAAAATGAAAAGGCAAATGCACCAATAAACACGTTAATGAAAGCGTATGTAAATTTTTCGGATAAGGTTGATGGTAATAGTAAAAAATTCGCAATACCACGTTTAGTGAAAATATGATGAATTTGAGAACTAGACAGGAGAAGTGTAGTCGAAATGAATATATTCATCAGCTCTTCAGAATTCATCTCTGATTTGGATTTTAGCCAACCAAGTTGAATAAAGCCAAAAACTGCCATTGAT
>JBILFS010000138.1:0-5815 GCA_044351455.1 Paludibacter sp.
CCTGAATTTTTCAACTTCAGTTTGGGATACTAATTTTGAAAGTGCCATCACTATCATTGGTTCAAATGGAACAGTGAAAGTTGCCGGTCAGTATATGAATGATGTGGTTTATTGTCATGTGAAGGACTATGAAATGCCTGAACTGGCTCCGTCTAATCCGCCAAACGATTATGGATTGTACAAAGGTTCAGCTCAAAATCATCATTATGTGATTGAAAATGTGGTTGAAAAACTTACAGGAGATGGTCGTATCAGTACAAATTTGCTGGAAGGACTGAAAGTTGTTGATATCATCGAACGTATTTATGCTGTTCGTGATACTAAATGGAAAAAAGAAAAGAATTAAGCGAAATATTTTAATTTATGTTACAAAGAATTCAAACCCTTTACCTGTTCATTGGTGTGGTTATTTCGGTAGTCGCCAATTTTTTTGCAGTGGGAGGTTTATTTAATAACGAGCCCAGGGCCTTCGTACTTGATTTTCTGGGATTATGGGAGTTAATTGGTAGAAAAGAATTTTTGGTTAGAGTTGAAATGTTTACATTAATAGCAACACTTATACCTTTGTTGTCGTTTATTAGCATTTTCCTGTTCAGGAAAAGAATGCTTCAGGTAAGAATTCTCGTGGTTAATGCGGTGTTAATGCTGGGGTATTATGGAGTTTTGTTTATCTATTTGTGGCAATTCGGCAAGGTGTTGAATGCAGATATGCATCTTGAATTTCCGGCATCATTTCAGTTAGTCAATCTGATATTAACAATTCTGGCTATTCTGGCAATTCTAAAAGATGAGGCATTGGTCAGATCACTGAACCGTTTACGCTGATATTTGTTATTTAACCATGAAATTCAATAAACTGACATTAGACGAAGAAGCCGTAATACTACACAAAGCTACGGAATATCCATTTACAGGAAGGTTTCTGAATCATCATGATAAAGGTGTTTTTACCTGCAGAAGGTGTAATACGCCATTATTCAGGTCGGAGCATAAATTCGATTCGAATTGTGGATGGCCCTCTTTTGATGATGAGATTTCCGGTGCTGTAAACAGAATTCCTGATGAAGATGGACGTCGTATTGAAATAGTGTGTGCTGCGTGCAGTGGTCACTTAGGTCATGTTTTTGAAGGCGAAGGTTTTACATTAAAAAATATCAGACATTGTGTTAATTCTCTTTCACTTGATTTTATTGCTGATGACGAATCAGCTCAATCAGAATAATATGGAAAAAGCTTTTTTTGCATCAGGTTGTTTCTGGGGCACTGAATATCATTTTATGAAGTCAGAAGGTGTTATTGAAACAACGGTTGGTTATATGGGTGGACATACCTTTGCACCAACTTACAAGGAAGTATGTTCGGGTATTACCGGTCATATTGAGGTCGTAGAAGTGGTTTTTGATCCTGAAAAAACATCTTTTGAAAAATTACTTCGTTTATACTACGAAACGCATGATTTTGAACAGGTAGGTGGTCAGGGTCCTGATATTGGTGAACAGTATCAGTCTGTGGTGTTTTATACCGATGATAATCAGAAAGTAATGGTTGAAAAGTATATTAAAATTCTTTCAGAAAAGGGTTATAAAGTGGCGACTCAACTTCGTCCTGCACCTGAATTCTGGTCTGCGGAGGAATATCATCAGGAATATTACGACAGGAAGAATGGTACTCCATACTGTCATGCATACAGGAAAATATTTTAAATAATGACATTACAACAGTTAGAATATATTCTGGCATTGGATAAAACGCGCCATTTTGTGCGCGCTGCTGAAATGTGTGGTGTAACTCAGCCTACGCTTAGTGCTATGGTGCAGAAACTGGAAGATGAACTGGATTGTAGAATTTTCGATCGTTCCACGCAGCCTCTGGTGCCTACTGATGCAGGTAGGCAAATACTCAATCAGGCTCAGGTTATAATCTATCATGTCAATCAGTTAAAGGAAAACTTATCGGTTCAAAAAGGTGCAATGCAGGGTGATTTATCCCTTGCAATGATACCAACTGTTGCTCCTTATTTATTGCCGGAGTTTATTTCAGTTTTCAGAAATGAATATCCGGATATCAATTTGAAGGTTACCGAAATGAGGACTGAAACCATTATTGAGAAACTGCTTCGTGCAGAAATTGATATGGCAATCCTGTCAACGCCTTTGAGTGATCCGAAAATTTTGGAAGTGCCTCTCTATTATGAGAAATTCGTGCTTTATCTGGCACCATCAGAAGAATTGTACAACGAGGAGGAAGTGTCTTCAGAAAATTTACCACTGGATCACTTGTGGGTTCTGGAAGAAGGCCATTGTCTGAGAAATCAGGTTTTTAACTTTTGTCATAAGAAATCTCTGCAATCTTCTGTTTATGAAGCTGGAAGTATCGATACCCTTGTGAAAATTGTTGATGTCAATGGTGGATATACGGTTATTCCCGAATTGCATATTGCCTTGCTTTCTGAAGATCAGAAAATGAATCTCAGGGGGTTGGTAAAACCTGAAGCTATCAGAGAAATTTCCTTGATTATCCGTCATGATTATGTCAGAGAAGGTATGATGAATGCCGTTGCTAACAGTATTAAAAAAATTATTCCGGCGCATATGCTGGATGCAAGATTGAAAAAATTTGCCATTAAGCTTTGAATTTAACTGATTTTCTCCCGGTTTACAGCCGTCATCCTCAAATAGTTGCTCTGGTGAATGCCCTTCAAAAGAAGGGGTCGGGTACACATGTTTCCGGTCTCCATGGGTCGGCATTTTCATTGGTTAACGCTGCAGCATTTGCACAACATAAGAAATCTTTTCTTTTGATGTTGAATGATGCGGATACTGCTGCTTATGTGTACAATGATATCAGACAAATGCTCGGAGAAAATGAATGTTATTTCTTTCCCTCTTCGTTTAAAAAAGCAATCCGTTTATCACAACTGGATGCTTCCAATGATATTCTGCGAACGGAAGTTCTCAACAGATTAGCCAATAATGATGCTCCTGCATTGGTTGTAACATATCCGGAAGCTCTTTTTCAAAAGGTTGTTTCTGCTGAGAGTATGAGAACCAATATGCTCAAACTGAAAACAGGTGAAACAATTTCTGTAGAATTTCTTCAGGAGGTTTTGATAGAATATGGATTTAACCGGGTTGATTTTGTTTATGAACCGGGGCAATTTTCTGTCAGAGGTGGTATTGTGGATATTTTTTCTTTTGCCTACGAATTACCCTATCGTTGCGATTTCTTCGGAGATGAAATTGAATCCATCAGAATTTTTGATATTGAGTCTCAGTTATCACAGGAAATGATTCAGGAAATTGAAATTGTACCTGATTTGCATAAGCAAAAATCCATTAAACTGGTTTCTGTTTTTGATTTCATACAGGATAATACTGTTTTGGTTTTCAATGATATTCATTTTGTAAGAGACAAAATGAATCAATTGTACGATGAGGCGCTTGTAAAAGCAAATACAGGTGAAAAAATCGTTAGTCATTTACACGATACAAGAATTACCGGTGATGATTTGATGGGTGTTTTGAGTCAGTTTTCGAAAATTGAAGCTTCCGAAAGATCTTTAATTAAATTGACCGAAAAAATCAGTTTTAATACGATTCCACAACCTGTTTTTCACAAGAACTTCGATTTAATTGCTGAAAATCTGAAGAAAGGGATGCTGGAGGAATATCAGATTTTTATTTTTAGTGATAGTATTAAACAAACCGACAGAATTAATGCAATCTTTAACGACAGAGGTGATAATATCATTTTTGTTCCGGTAAAAGATACCCTGCATCAGGGATTTATCGATCATGATATGAGTTATTTCTGTTATACTGATCATCAGATTTTTGACAGATTTCATAAGTATAAACTTAGAACTGATAAAACACGGCTGGGTAAGGTTGTGATGACCCTCAAGGAACTTAACCAGTTCAGTTTAGGGGATTATCTGGTACATGTTGATCATGGTGTTGGTACTTTTGGTGGTTTGGTTAAAACCAATGTCAACGGGAAAATGCAGGAAATGGTAAAGTTGATTTACCGGGATGATGATATCATTTTTGTGAGTATTCATGCACTTCATCGTATTTCTAAATACAAAGGAAAAGAAGGGGAGGCACCACGTATCAATAAACTTGGTTCGGGTGCCTGGGAACGGCTCAAAGAAAGAACGAAATCGAAAGTTAAAGATATTGCCCGTGAACTGATTAAGTTATATGCCAAACGAAAGGCTGAACAGGGATTTCAATATACACCGGATACTTACCTGCAACAGGAACTGGAAGCTTCATTCATTTATGAAGATACTCCGGATCAGGTGAAGGCTACTGCTGATGTAAAAAAGGATATGGAATCTCTCCTTCCCATGGACCGCCTGATTTGTGGGGATGTGGGCTTTGGTAAAACTGAAGTTGCTGTCAGAGCAGCTTTTAAAGCAGCTACTGATGGAAAACAGGTGGCTGTTCTGGTTCCAACTACTGTTTTGGCTTTGCAGCATTATAATACTTTCAAAAATCGTTTGGAGGATTTTCCGGTAACAGTGGAATACCTTAGCAGGGCACGTTCAACCATTCAGACAAAAGAGGTCCTCGAAAGATTGGAGAAGGGTTCAGTAGATATTATCATTGGAACTCATAAACTCGTTGGCAAGTCGGTGAAATTCAAGGATTTGGGATTGCTGATTATTGATGAGGAACAGAAATTCGGAGTAAGTATCAAAGAAAAACTGAAAGCATTGAAAGTGAACGTGGATACACTTACCATGACTGCTACCCCAATTCCAAGAACATTGCAGTTTTCCTTGATGGGAGCGAGGGATTTGTCAATTATCAATACACCACCACCCAACAGGTTCCCGGTACAAACAGAAATTCATCTTTTTGATGAGGATGTAATCAGGGAGGCTATTCAGTTGGAAATGAACAGAAATGGTCAGGTTTTCTTTGTGAATAACCGCATTCAGAGTATTTACCAAATGGAAGCTCTGATTAAAAAACTGATACCGGGTGTTCGGGTTGCAGTGGGTCATGGTCAGATGTCTCCTGATAAATTGGAGGAAATAATTGTCGATTTTATTGATTATGAATATGATGTTTTAGTTGCAACCACCATCATAGAATCCGGAATAGACATACCGAATGTCAATACAATTATCATCAATTCTGCGCATAAATTCGGATTGAGTGATTTGCATCAGCTGAGGGGTAGGGTTGGAAGAAGTAACCGAAAGGCCTATTGCTATCTGATGTCGCCGGATATGAGTTTATTAACTCCTGATGCCCGAAGAAGACTAACTGCATTGGAAACATTTGCAGAACTCGGAAGTGGGTTCAATATTGCCATGCAGGATTTGGATATCCGTGGAGCAGGAAATATGCTGGGAGCAGAACAAAGTGGATTTATCGCTGATTTAGGCTACGAGACCTATCAGAAAATTCTGAACGAAGCTGTTCATGAACTCAGGGAAGAAGAATTTGCAGATCTTTATGCGGATGATAAAGCCAGCGACAATACTAAAAATCAATTTGTAACTGATTGCCAGATTGACACCGACCTCGAACTCATGTTTTCGACGGAATATATAGAAAATGTATCTGAAAGAATCAGTTTGTATCGGGAACTGGATAGCATGGAGAATGAATCAGAACTTATAGAATTTGAGAAAAAACTAACCGACCGGTTTGGAAAGATTCCGGAGGAAAGTCAGGATTTATTATTGGTTGTTCGGTTACGCTGGCTGGCCATTGCATACGGCATGGAAAAACTGGTGCTTAAAAATGAAAAGATGACCGGATTCCTGGTTTCTTATAGCCAATCACCTTATTATCAG
>JBILFS010000198.1:0-4621 GCA_044351455.1 Paludibacter sp.
CGCATTGAGTGGATTCCACTCGATAACGAAATATCGTTGGCATTGGAATCAAATCCACCAGCAGGTCCAAGCGAAACATTAAACAACATTCAAAGTCCGTTTAAAAAGGATTTTGGTTTAGTTTAACGAATTAGTTTTTTTGAGGTAAGTAGAAATGCCCGATATTCAGTAATGGATTTTCGGGCATTGTTTATTCATGCACTATAAATATAAATTTGATATTAGGAAATTTCAACTATCTTTGCATAGTGTATTGGTTTGGATAATGTGATTATTTTGTTGAATTACATTCAATATATGTGATATTATTTATTTAATTGGTTTAATAAATGTGATATGGAAAGATTGTTAATGCCAAGATTAGTTGAATGGGCTCAAAAATCGGATCGTAAACCACTGATTATTATGGGTGCACGTCAGGTTGGAAAAACATGGCTCATGCGCGAGTTCGGTCGAAATAATTTCAAAGATGTTTTTTATTTGAATTTCGAAAACACACCCGGAATGGTTGAATTGTTCTCAGGCGAAATTCAGCCACAAAGAATTATTGATTATTTATCCGCATTACACGGAAAGAGAATTATAGCCAACGAAACCTTGATGATTTTTGACGAAGTACAAGAAGTTCCACGGGCACTTACAAGTTTAAAATACTTTGCTGAAGAAGCACCTGAGTATGCAATATGCTGTGCCGGTTCTTTGCTCGGCATTGCTCTTCATAAAAACACTTCGTTTCCGGTTGGGAAAGTTGAATTCTTAACACTCGAACCTTTATCATTCGAAGAGTATTTATTGGCAAATGACGAACAACTGCTTCTTAATCAAATACATTCACATAATATTGAACCAATTCCTATTTTGTTTTCAGAAAAACTCATTGATTATTTAAAACAATATTTTATAGTAGGTGGAATGCCGGCTGCTGTAATGAAATGGATAGAGTCAAGAGATTTTTATGCCGTTGAAAGTGTTCAGTCTGCCATATTACTGAGTTACGAACAGGATTTTTCGAAACATGCTCCATCACATTTAGTACCTAAAATACGACATATCTGGAACAGTATTCCTGGACAATTAGCAAGGGAGAATAAGAAATTCCTATATAGATTGGCCAAAGATGGCGCACGAGCACGTGAATATGAAGATGCTTTGATGTGGCTGAAAGACAGCGGATTGATACGTCAGTTATTTAGAACCACACAAGCCACATTTCCTTTAAAAGCATACATTGACCTAAAGTCATTCAAAATTTTTCACCTGGATATTGGTTTACTGCGAGTTATGAGTGGATTATCGCCCGAAATAATCATTGAGAAAGAAGCGGTATTTAAAGAATTTAAAGGAGCAATAACAGAACAGTATGTGTTACAGCAACTATCAGGCATGGCTGAGATTAAAGATTGCTACTATTGGACAACTGATGCTACTGCTGAAATTGATTTTTTGTTTAGTTATAAAAACCTGATTATTCCTGTAGAAGTAAAAGCGGGCGAAAATCTACACGCCAAAAGTCTACGGGTTTACATAGAGAAATATAAGCCTGATATTTCGATACGTACCTCTTTACGAAACCTGCAATACGCAGAAGGATTGATAAATATACCACTTTTTTTGTTTTTTGAATTGATAAGTATTATCTCAAAAACGGTAGAAAACAAGAAATCGTGATTGTTCGAATATCAGCAATGAATTTTCGGGCATTGTTTTTTTGTATTAAGGTAAAATAGTACGTGGAGTTTTTGGGACCGCTCTTTTTCTGTACTCATACTTTTGGCATTTGGCGTGTTAACTGAAATGCATTCTTTTTAGATTGGAAATTTCTGATAAAATAATCTCTGAATGAAATTGAGACATTAGCTTGCAAATTCACAATTTTTCGTTGCAAAACGCAAATCTTCCGATATATGCGAGGTTTGTAAATAAACAAACGAGACAAAAAGGAAATTCCTCTTTGTCTCGTCTTGTAGCGGGAACGAGAGTTGAACTCGTGACCTCCGGGTTATGAATCCGACGCTCTAACCAACTGAGCTATCCCGCCATTTGCAAAAGCGAGTGCAAAGATAGTTAATTTTAGTAATCCGGCAAATATTTACATCAAAAAATATCATCAAATTTTGTCAAAATGCAGCATTATTTTTTAGGTGTTTTTACCTTCATCCCCAAATGATACATCACAAACGACCAGAAATCTGTTTGTGCTTCGATAACTTTTCCGATTGGTTTACCGGCTCCATGACCGGCCTTCACATCGATTCTGATGAGTGCAGGATTTTTACCGCCGTTGGCATCCTGCAGGGTTGCTGCAAATTTGAATGAATGTGCCGGCACTACTCTGTCGTCGTGATCTCCCGTTAAAACCATGGTGGCTGGATACTGAACTCCTTTTTTCAGATTATGCAAAGGAGAATATGCTTTCAGATATTCAAACATTTCTTTCGATTCTTCACTGGTGCCATAATCGGTTGCCCAGGCCCATCCAATGGTGAATTTCTGATATCTGAGCATATCTAAAACGCCTACTTCAGGCATGGCAACGGCAAATAAATCCGGTCTTTGAGTCATGCAGGCTCCGATAAGCAAGCCACCGTTTGAACCTCCATTGATGGCAAGTTTCTTAGGATTGGTGTATTTTTCTCTGATGAGATATTCAGCTGCAGCAATGAAATCATCAAACACATTTTGTTTTTGCATTTTTGTGCCTGCTTTGTGCCAGGCTTCTCCGTATTCTCCACCACCCCTCAGGTTGGCAATGCAATAAATGCCTCCCTGTTCCAGAAATGGTATTCTGTTGACGTTAAATGAGGGTAATAAACTGATATTAAATCCTCCGTAGCCGTATAGCATAACCGGATTTTTTCCGTTTCTTTTCATGCCTTTTTTATACGTGATGCTCATCGGTACTTTGGTGCCATCGGCAGAAGTATAGAAAATCTGTTCGCTGATATAATCATCAGAAACGAAGGATACTTCAGATTTTTTGAATAAGTCAGCCTTGTTTTTATCTGTGTCGAATTTGTAAATAGTGGGTGGGAAGGTGAATGACGTGAAATTATAAAATGCTTCAGAATCATTCATCCTGCCATTAATATTCACTGTTCCGATTGTTGGTAATTTAACCTGATAAAGTTCATTTCCATCACAATGATAAGCATATAAATGATTGGATGCATCTTTCTGGTACTTCACAAAGAGCTTTCCTCCGATAATAGATACCTGATCCATCACAAATTGCTTTTCAGGTATAATTGTTTTCCAGTTTTCAATGGTCGGATTTTCAGGATCAAATGCCATCAATTGCTGATTGGGTGCTTTGTAATTGGTTAAAACATAGACTTTCCCTTTGTAATGATCAACCACGGTGAAATCATTATCAAATCCGGGTGCAATTAATGCGGGTTTTGCATCGGTATTTGATAAATCCAGCATCCAGAGTGAATTGCCCGATGTTGATTCGGTTTCTGTAATAAATAGATATTGCTCATCATCTGAAATGCCGGCACCGCAATTTCTCAATGCAAATTCCTTATTTTCAAAAATTAACTGATCGGCTTCCTGCGATGTACCCAGTTTGTGATAAAAAATTTTATGATATTCATTTTTACCGGAGTATTCTTTTCCTGCTTCCGGTTTGCTGTAAGCTGAATAATAAAATCCATCTGCCTTCCAATCGATTCCGGAGAACTTCACCCACTCAATTTTATCCTGAAGCAATTTTCTGGTTGCTACTTCCATTACATAGATCTCATTCCAGTCGGAACCGCTTTTTGCAATGCTGTAAGCCAGATATTTGCCATCCTTTGAGAATGAAGCCGCACTCAGGGCTATTGTGCCGTCTTTTGATAATTTATTGGGGTCGAGTAGGACAGTGGCCTTTCCTTTCAAAGAATCCAATTCATACAGCACACTCTGATTTTGTAATCCATCATTTTTATAGTAATAATAATGATTGTTGATTTTTTGAGGCGAACCGTATTTGGGATAATTGGTCAGTTTAGTCAAACGCTCTTTAATCTGTTTACGAAAGGAAATTTGTTCCAGATAAGCGTTCGTAACTTTGTTTTGTGCTTTTACCCAGGCCTCTGTTTCAGCCGAACGATCATCTTCCAACCATCTGTATGGTTCGGGAACTACAACATTCCAATATGTATCTGTAGTGTTGTCTTTTCTTGTTTCAGGATAAACAGGATTGGGGATTTTGGCAATAAGCTGAAGCATAGTCAGTGATAAAATTAGTGATAAGAAAATAAGTCGTTTCATAAAGTGTTGATTTATAGTATGATGATCAGAGATTAATCTGAATTTATTTTAATGCCTGATAAACGAGATTGTGATAAAGCCTTTTTAGTTCAAATCCTGTTTGCAGAGGTTCTGTATTCAGATACATCAGCAAAATCAGGTTTTCTTTCGGATCAATCACATAATCTGTTCCATACCAGCCTCCCCAGGTTAAAGAACCATCAGAAAGAATGGATTTGCCTGATTTGTCGGATCTTATCACTTCATAAGCCAGACTGAAACCGTTATCTCCGCGTAAATCCTGCAACTGATTTTTATTCATCAACTCTACGGTTTTTCTGCTCAATAACCTGTTTCCGTTGAAAGTTCCTCCATTTAAAATCAT
>JBILFS010000139.1:0-5783 GCA_044351455.1 Paludibacter sp.
AGTTGTTGAATCTATTGTGCCAATAGGAAATGAGCCCTATACACCGGAACAATTTCTGAAAGCATGGCGAAATTATGCTTCGATAATACCAGAAGTAGTTAGTTTGGTAAGTTATATTGCCAATACGACTCCTGAATTAAAGGAAAATCATCTTTATGAATTAATATTTACCAATAATTTTCAGGAAAAGGAATTTCAGAAATATCAACAGGAAATTCAGAACTATATCAGAAAAGCACTGAATAATTCAAATATTAAATTCTCCACCAATGTGATAGATGTTTCGGAACAATTTAAAAGTTCTAATCCGGAAGACATATTAAAAAAGATGGCCGAAGAAAATCCGGCCATCAATATACTCAAAACTAATCTGAATTTAGAAATCGATTAATTATTTCCCTTTTGATCCTCCTCCACTTCCGGAAGAAGGCTTAGCAATGTTTTCACGCATGCTGGTATCAGCCTCGATATTCTTCATTTTATAATAATCCATGATACCCAGATTTCCTGAACGGAATGCCTCAGCCATCGCTTTTGGAACCTCAGCTTCAGCTTCAATAACCTTGGCTCTTTGCTCTTGTGTTTTTGCTTTCATTTCCTGTTCAAGTGCAATAGCCATAGCCCTGCGCTCTTCAGCTTTAGCCTGAGCAATGTTCTTATCAGCTTCAGCCTGATCCATTTGCAACTGAGCTCCGATATTCTTACCGATATCAATATCCGCGATATCAATGGATAAAATTTCGAACGCAGTACCTGCATCCAACCCTTTTTTCAAAACCAGTTTAGAAATTGAATCAGGATTTTCCAATACACTTTTATGCGATTCAGATGAACCAATGGAAGATACAATACCCTCACCTACACGAGCCAGGATTGTTTCTTCACCTGCACCACCCACCAATTGTTTGATATTGGCACGAACCGTTACACGAGCTTTGGCGATCAACTGGATACCATCCTTAGCAACAGCAGTTACCGGAGGGGTGTCGATTACCTTTGGATTTACCGACATCTGAACAGCCTGAAACACATCACGTCCTGCAAGATCGATAGCAGTAGCCATTTTAAAACTCAAATCAATATTCGCTTTTGATGCAGAAACCAGTGCATGCACAACCCTTTCGATATGTCCACCAGCCAAATAGTGAGCTTCCAGTCCGTCACGGGTAACTTCCGGCAAATCAGCTTTATGAGCTTCAATCATACAAGCTACAATGGTGTGAGGAGGAACTTTTCTGATTCTCATCAGAAATAACTGTATCAGCGAAATATTAACACCCGATACCAATGCGGAAATCCACAACAGGAACGGCACATAATAGAAAAACAGGAGTACCAGAATACCCAGTATCCCAAAACCAATAATTTCAATAATCTCCATACAATAAAATTTAAATTAACAATTTATTTTTCTTCTTTTCAATCTATTTTCTTTTTACTAAAAGATTTGTTCTTAATACCTTAACGATAACAATTTCCGTATCTTCATCAATAAAATCATCGGCACTTTTTGCTTCTGCCACTTGTCCGTTGATTCTGACTTTTCCCATAGGTGCAAGCCTTGAAACTGTAACACCTTCATCACCTTCATTTAATACAAATCCGGCTAAAGGATCATTTTTACCATCAATTTCAGTTTTCAGGGACATTTTTTCCAATATTTTTAACTTTAAAAATATCCAGATGGAACCCCCCATCAATATAACAGCACTCAGCATCACCAAATGACCGGCAGTTGAACCTAAAAAATAATAGGCATAGAATACGGCACCTCCAAGGAAAATAATACCTCCGATACCTGCAATTGAAAGTCCGGGTATCAGGAAAATTTCGATGAGCATTAATGCAACTCCAACGAGGAGTAAAACAATTACAACAGTGATATCCATAATTAGATAAATTAGTGTGTAAATATACTCTTTATTTTCGTTTAGTTTTGATTTTTAAGAAAATTTATTTCTTCATTTCTAACTGACAGGTCTTTCTCTTTCAGTAATACTTTGAATCTGAGGTATTTTTGTTCCAGATCCAGAATTTCAGCAATAAGATTTTTTTTCAACAAGACATCCTCTTCATTCTCAAACTGAATTCTAAGTTTGTTGAGTTTCATTTCAACTTCTCTGAACTCATTGTCGGCTCTGTATTTTTCATACCATAAATTCAGGGCCTGTTGACTGCGGAATTCTTCTGTCTTGCTATAGGAAACAGAATCATTTACAATAAACAAAAGTTTTCCAACGGTTTGTACAACAGGAATAATCTCCGGCAATTCAGGTTGAATCACTTTCTCCTTTCTTACACGTTTACTGATTTTCATCATGGCAAATTCACGTTGAAGCGTATCATTTTCCAATCTGATATATTTTTTCTCTTCATAATAATTAAAATGATAAATTACAAGTCTGTCTTTGGGTTGAAAACGATCAGTAACAAACCAACCCGTACTGTTTGACTCATCAATTACCATCATATAATCATTAAAAATCGAATTGAAGGGCATTCCTATGTTTTCAGGAGTCAGATATTCACCCTTTTCAGTATTATATCTGGTAAAAAAAATATCATACCCACCAACGGAATTCAGACTATTGGATGCAAAAAACAAGCTCACACCATCCAGCATTAAAAAGGGATAATTTTCATCACGATTGGTATTGATATTGCCGTCCAAAGGATTCCCGGTCGACCAGCCATCAAGCAATTTGTCTGATTTTAATAAATCCAGCTGACCAGCAACAGTATCAGTATAATACTTCCTGTCACCTCTCTGAGTTATGAAGGAAGCAGTTTCCAGCCATCCTTTCCCTGCCATATTCAGGTTTTGAGAACTCAGTTTTCCGGTTTCACGACTTAATTTATAGAATTTCAGGAAATCCTTTTTAGGCACATTGATGCTATCAATAATCTCCACATTTTCAACCCTGTTCATCAATCGAATTCCGACTTCACAACGTTTAGCCTTTTCAATAGCCTCCTTTTGAAGATTCTTATTCGCATTTAAACCTTCTGCATACAAAGTAAAATATCCGGCTGCTTCCTCAAATTTATACAGAAGATAATGACAATCGCCAAGATAATAATCTTTCAATGGGTATTTGGTTCCACTTTTTTCAAAATGAATGATAGCCTGTTGAAAATCCTTCATTTCATACAGACAACGCGCCATTCTATAGTTTAACAGCATGTCGGCAGGTTTCTTTTCAAGCAATGTTGAATAAATACCGGCAGCACCAACATAATCCTTACTGTTAAATAGTTTTTCCGCTTCTATAGTATTTTGTGCTGAAGCGCAGAATATCAATAAGTTAAAAAATAAAAACAACAACAATTTCATCTTAAAAATTACTTTATTTATAACCATACAAAATTACAATTTTCTTCTCAGATAATCTATTAAAAACACTATTTTTGCAGGTATCAATCTGTATTTAACAAATCAGGATGAACCCATACGAAAATGATTTGTTTAATTGTCAAACAATGATCTATGCATCAGAAAAGTGAACATAATAACGGTCAAAGCAGTAAGCATATCAGATATGCCTTTTTTCTGAATCTGGCTTTTACAATCATAGAATTTGTGGGAGGAATTCTCACCAATAGTATGGCAATATTGTCGGATGCTATCCACGATTTGGGCGACAGCATTACCTTAGGTTTAGCCTGGTATTTCCAAAAAGTGGCAACAAAGGGCAGAAATGAAAAATACACTTACGGATACAAAAGATTTTCGTTGCTGGGAGCAATCATCAATTCAATTATTCTGACATTGGGAAGCATTCTTATTTTGATTGAAACCATCCCAAGAATAATCAATCCTGAAGTAGCAGACGCAAAAGGAATGATCTGGCTTGCCATCATTGGAATTATTGCCAATGGAGCTGCTGTACTCAGGTTAAAAAAAGGAAACAGCATCAACGAAAAGGTAGTTTCATTGCATTTACTGGAAGATGTTTTGGGATGGATTGCAATTCTGATAGGTTCAATAATTATGTATTTCTTTGATATTCCAATCATTGACCCTTTACTCTCGATTGGGATATCCATCTATATTCTGGTTCATGTATTCAGGAATATTAGTGAAACAATCAGAATTTTTCTTCAGGGAAGTCCTGAAAATATTGATCAGGAAAATCTGCGTGAGAATCTGACAAAAGTTGAAGGAATTAGAGAAATTCATGATTTACATTTATGGACGGTTGATGGAAATTATCATGTTGCAACGATGCATGTTGTTACGGAAAACAACATTAATATGGAAGAGATGGCATTATTAAAAAATGAAATCAGAGAAAAACTGGATGCAATGCAAATTCATCATGCAACCATAGAATTTGAATCGATTGAAGAAAAATGTGCAATGGAACATTGTTCGCTATAATAACCAAGAAACATGGACAGAATTAAAACGGCAAAAAAAGTAACCTGGGTAGGTTTTTTTGTTAATCTGGTATTAACAGCACTTAAAATTTTAGCAGGGATTTCAGGAAAAAGTACTGCAATGATAGCTGACGGGATACATTCCTTATCAGATTTTATTACTGACGTACTTGTCATCATCTTTGTTGGTATTTCAGGCAAAGAAAAAGATACAGATCATCATTATGGTCATGGTAAATATGAAACTTTTGCCACCATGATAATCAGTATGATTTTGATGCTGGTAGGCATAGGTATTTTCTGGAGTGGGTTGAACAGAATAATCGACTTTTATAAAGGAGAAGCAATTGAAGAACCTTCAATCATTGCATTTTGGGCAGCAATTTTATCGATTATCGTTAAGGAATGGCTATACTGGTACACTAAAAAAGCAGGCGAATTAACAAATAACTTTGCCGTCATAGCCAATGCATGGCATCATCGCTCCGATGCATTTTCTTCCATTGGCACAGCCATAGGAATTGCAGGAGCGATATTTCTGGGAGAAAACTGGAGAATACTTGATCCAATTGCCGGAATGATTGTAAGTTTGTTTATTATCAAGGTTGCTACAGAAATAGGATTGCCCAGCATGCATGAACTTTTGGAAAAATCACTTCCTGTGGAGATTGAAACTGAAATATCGAACATCATTAAACTTCAACCTGAAGTAAAATTTCATCATAATCTAAAAACCAGGAAAGTGGGTTATTTATATGTTATTGATGTGCACATCAAACTGGACCGTAACATTAGTTTTGTGCATTCACATGATGTAGCAACCGATGTTGAGAAGTCGTTGAAAAAGAAGTACGGAGAAAAGACGGTAGTAAATGTTCATACAGAACCGTTTAATCATTAGAAGTGCGCAAGATGAGACTCGAACTCACACGCCGTTGCCGGCACTACCCCCTCAAAGTAGCGTGTATACCAATTTCACCACTTGCGCATTCATGATTTTGTGCCCAGAACAGGACTCGAACCTGCACAGCCTTGCGGCCACTAGTCCCTGAAACTAGCGTGTCTACCAATTTCACCATCTGGGCGACGGTTTGATTTCAAAGAAAAAGCGAAACCTGACGTTTCGCATTGAAGAGCGAAAAACGGGACTCGAACCCGCGACCCTAACCTTGGCAAGGTTATGCTCTACCAACTGAGCTATTTTCGCAATAAATGTGTTTCACAAACGGAGTGCAAATATAGCTCTTTTTTTAAATTCTGCAAACACTTTTTCTTAAAATTTTCACTTTTTGGGGTAGAAATTACAACAAAAAATTCATTTTCTGTTGTAATGAAGTTGACAGGATGAACAATCAGGCTTTTCGAAGTGAAATAATGATTGGCAATAAACTGCTATAACGTTT
>JBILFS010000140.1:0-5755 GCA_044351455.1 Paludibacter sp.
CTTTCTGAAATGCAGTAATTTCTTCAGATACTGAAAAATCTCTTCCTGTTCCGCAGTCCTTCCGGAAGCAGTAAATGCATTTTGAGCATCTTCCTTCCAGCCACCGGGAAAATCGAACCGATGTCCCTCGTAACTACCGGCAATCCCTTCAAGCATAATTTCATTGCCTGCATAAATCTGAGGATAGCCTCTCACCGTGGTCAGTACAGCCATGGCCATTTTCATTTTCCTGACATCCCTGTTGAGCAATATTGACAAACGGTCAACATCGTGATTATCAAGAAAATTCATCAGCAGTTTTGTATCCGGATAAGCGAAATCCAGTGCAAAATGCATGTATAGTCTTGCCATACCCGAATTCCAGCCTTCTTTTTCGTTAAAAGCATCTCTGAAAGCAGCCTGAAGCGGAAAATCCATCACACTACTGAGTTCAGAATCAAAACCATCCTTGTTATTATTTCCCGACATGAAATAAGCAATTTCCTGCGGCGTATTCATCCAGCATTCACCCACGGCATTCATCCGGGGATATTCGCGGGTAATGGCCGCAATAAAACGGGCTGCTGTTTGAATATCATTATAAGGATACGTATCGACCCGCATACCTGCAAATCCTATGTATTCTATCCAGAAAATATAGGCTTGTTTCAGATAATCGAACAACAAAGGATTATTCAGATTGAAATCGGGCATATTGGGAGCAAACCAGCCATGTGTTAATCGATGTACATCTGATTGTGCAGCATGTGGATCCATCCAGGTCATCATTCTGTAATTAGAAGACGTGAAACTATCCCAGCGATTAAACCAGTCTTTGGCGGGCAAATTTTTCATCCACCAATGCGCACTGCTACAATGATTGGGAACTACATCGAGAATTAATTTAATACCATGATAAGCAGCTGTATTCGACAAACGAATGTAATCATCAGCAGAACCCATTCTTGGATCAATTTTATAATAATCAGAACAACCATAATGATGATAAGAATAATTCACATCGTTATTATCGAACATGGGCGTAGTCCACAATGCAGTAATTCCCAAATCGGCCAGATACGGAATTTTCGAAATAACACCCTCAATATCACCACCATGTCTTTTGCCAGGATTGGTTCTGTCGACACCCTGATGATAACCCGGGACTGCATCATTGGCAGGATTACCATTCGCAAAACGGTCGGGCATCAGCAAATAAACATTATCTGCTTCGGTAAATGATTTTCTATCGGCGGAACCTGTTGCCCTTGGTTTCAGTTCATAAGGATACAAAGCAATTCCCTGTGCATTTTTAACCTGAATATTAAATCTACCGGGTTTTGTATTAGCACCGATTTTCAGGTAAATAAACTGAAAGTCGGGATTGTCAGTAAGTACTCTTCTACTGATTTTCACACCGGGATATTTGACAGACACCTGACAACCGGCAATATTTTCACCAAACAACATCAACTGAAGTTCCTTCTCCTGCATGCCTGTCCACCAGAAAAGTGGTTCAATTCTTTCAATTTTATTACTGAAAGAAGAAAACGGAAGGAGCAGGCAAATTAAACTTAAAAAAAGATATTTAGTCTTCATATTTAATCATTGTTTCTTTTGATATTGATCCTGCACAAACAACACACTCACAGCTGCAATTAACATGAATGCACCAGAAATCAAAAGCGCATAAACAGCTTGAGAATTAAACAAATGTTTCACCATCGGACCACTGAAAACACCATTAACAATCTGCGGCAAGGTAATAAATATGTTAAAAATACCCATATAAACACCCATCTTAAGTGCAGGAAGTGACGGTGCAAGAATGGCATAAGGCATTGATAAAATACTACCCCAGGCAATACCGATACCAATCATCGGAAGAATCAACCAATATTGGTCGGTAATAAAAAACACACCCATCAATCCTAAAGCACCGCACAACAATGAAATGCTGTGAGTCAGTTTGCGGCCCAGTTTGTTGGCAACAAGTGGAATCAACAGCGCATAAATCATTCCAACAGCATTATATACACCGAAAAGCACACCAACCCAGTTACCAGCATTGTTATACAATTCCGATTTCGAATCATCAACAGCAGTTCCAAAAACATGCTGAGCAATGGCGGGAGTTGTAAAAACCCACATTCCGAAAAGCGAAATCCACGTAAAGAACTGTACAATGGTCAATTGCTTCATCGTTTTAGGCATTTGAAGCATTGATTTGAAAATATCTGAAATTCCGGGATGTTGCTTTACAGTTTCAGAAGGATTTTCTCCCGACATGCCTGATAATTCATCAGGAGAATATTCCCTGGTATTAAAAACAGTCCAAAGGATAGTCAGAATCAGTAAAACAGCTCCGGTATAGAATGAAAAAACAACATTATCCGGCACTACTCCTTCGGGTGCAACTTTCGAAATACCAAACCATTCAGCCAGCATATAAGGCAATAACGATCCCATTACAGCACCCACGCCTATTAAAAACGATTGAATAGAAAATCCAATAGTCGTTTGTTCCGGGGGCAGCATATCACCAACCAATGCCCTGAAAGGTTCCATGGCAATATTGAAAGAAGCATCCATGAGCATCAGGAAACCCGCACCCACAAACATAGGAGGAAGATAGGCTGCAAAGGTTCCGGCATTAGGCATCAGAAACAAAGCAATTGAGGCCAGAATAGCCCCTGCAAGAAAGAAAGGCCGGCGGCGACCAAACCTTGTCCAGGATTTATCAGAAAAATGACCAATCAGCGGTTGAACAATTAATCCTGTAACAGGGGCAGCGAGCCAAAACCAGGAAAGATGTTCGATATCAGCGCCAAAGGTTTGAAGGATACGACTTGCGTTGGAATTTTGCAAAGCAAATCCAAACTGTATACCCAGGAAACCCATGGACATAGAAAGAATTTTTGAAAAAGAAAGCGCAGGTTTCATTCAAAAGGGAATTTAAAATTATTCAAGAATTTTTGTTGTACCTCTGACAACCAGATTTGTTTTTATCACCTTACTGGTGAACCTGCCTTCTGTTTCGCCTTTGATTTTAGCGATAAGTAATTTAGCAGCAATTTTACCCATATCAAAGCCATGCTGTTCTACGGTACTGAGCATTGGATCAGATGCAAGTGCAAATTCACCATCTGAGAAACCGAATATTGACACATCCTCAGGAACTTTTAAACCCGATCTTTTTACCGCAAATAAAATACCTGCAGCACACTGGTCATTGATTGCAAAAAAAGCATCAGGGCGATCAGGCATATCAAGCATGACAGGTGTTAATTGCATGGCATCATCCCGCGTATCACACACACGAATCAAATTATTATCAACAGGAAGACCGTATTTATTCAAAGCATCCCGGTAACCATTCTTTCTGTTCTTAGAAATTTCAAGATGAGGTAAAGATGAAAAGAAAGCAATTCTCTTACAACCTGTTTTGATAAGATATTCAGTGGCAGCAAAAGCGCCTGAATAATCATCCACAACAACCTTGTCAGTCATAATGCCAATACAAATTCTATCGAAAAAAACCAGTGGAATGTCATTATCCACAATTTCCTGGAAATGGTCGTAATTAGTGGTGTTTTTTGACAAACTTGCCAAAACACCTGAAACGCGGCTGGAAATGAGCGCTTCGGTATTGCGGAGTTCCTTGTCATACTTCTCACTCGACTGACAAACAATCACATTGTACCCCTCTTCATCAGCCACCTCCTCTATACCTGCAAGTACAGTCGAAAAAAAGTAATGAATAATTTCCGGGATTATGACACCGATTGTTTTATTTGTACTGGTACGTAAACTCAATGCCAGTCCATTAGGTTTATAATGATGTTCTTTGGCATAAGCCTGAACAGATTCCCGGGTAGTCACACTAATATCCGGATGGCTTTGCAGCGCTCTTGAAACCGTTGATGGTGAAATGTTTAAAGCTCTGGCGATGTCTTTGATTGTAATAGGTGTTTTTTTCATGCTACAAAGATAATTAAGGGAAATTTTACAGGATAATGCACCAAAGATAAAAGATTTCTTTTGAAATGCAAACGATTGCAATTGAAAATATTCCAAAAACATGCAAACTAAAATACAAAGACTTTTAAATGCTATAATTTTGTGGCGTGAATCCAATGAAATTTCACAACAATATAATATTTAAGTCATCAACCTTTTAAAAAACTAATGCATGAAGTACAAAGACTTTAAGCTGAAAATGAGGAGTATTGTAACTATATTCCTGATGTTTGCTTGTGCACTTTCATTATCGGCGCAAACAAGTGCGGTAACCGGTATAGTTAAAGATGCAGCCAGCGGAGAACCTTTATTCGGGGTAAACATCCTACAAAAAGGAAGCACTAACGGTACGATTACCGATTTAAATGGTGCTTTTTCGTTAAATGTTCCTTCCAATGCAACACTTGTTTTTAAGTATGTGGGATATCAGGCACTTGAAGTTCCTGTTGCAGGAAAAAAAACGCTTGTCATTTCATTGTCTGAAGATGCAGTTGCCATTGGCGAAGTATTGGTTATCGGTTACGGAACAGTAAAGAAAAACGATGCTACCGGCTCGGTAACGGCGATTAAACCTGAGGCAATGAACAAAGGTTTAACCACTAATGCGCAGGATATGATCATGGGCAAAATTGCCGGTGTGAATGTAACCTCTCACGGTGGAACGCCCGGTGGTGGTGCAACAATCCGAATTCGTGGAGGTTCATCACTGAACGCCAGTAACGACCCTTTGATTGTAGTTGATGGTTTGCCTATGGATAATAATGGCATCAAAGGTGTTGCCAATCCACTCAGCACCATCAATCCGAACGACATTGAAAGTTTTACAGTATTGAAAGATGCTTCAGCCACAGCAATCTATGGTTCCAGAGCGTCCAATGGTGTTATCATCATTACAACAAAGAAAGGTGAAAGGGGCTCAAAGCCAAAAATAACTTACAATGGCAATGCAACTGTAAGTTCTGTTAAAAACACCATTGATGTATTAAATGGTGATGAATTCAGAAATCTGGTTAATACATTATTCAGCGGTAACAGTATTACTGATATGGATGCAAAAAATTCATTAGGTACTGCCAATACCGACTGGCAGAGTTTAATCTACAGAAATGCGTTCAGTCAGGAACATAATGTTACTGTTGCCGGTGGATTAAAGAAAATGCCCTATCGCGCCTCAGTTAATTACAACAATCAACAGGGGATTTTAAAGACATCCAATTTTGAAAGAATTACCGGTTCAGTAAATCTGAGTCCTTCCTTCCTGGATGACCATCTTAAAGTAAATCTGAATGCAAAAGCCATGTTGGTAAACAATCAATTTGCTGATGCCGGCGTTGTAGGTTCTGCAACAAGAATGGACCCAACTCAACCTGCAACAAATTCCACAGATACAGTGCATAACCGATTTGACGGTTTTTGGGAATGGTATGATAAAAATCCTGATGGCTCTTTCAAAAATGTCAATAATATGGCAACAAGAAATCCATTGGCAATTCTCATGCAGAATGTTGATAAATCGAAAGCAAATAGTTTTATCGGAAGTGCTGATGTTGATTATAAACTTCATTTCTTCCCGGATTTACGTGTACACCTGAATGTTGCTATGGATATATCATCCGGTAAACAAACACTGGACATACCTACTTCATCAGCAGGCAATTATCCTTATGGTCGTACAGGTTGGGATGAGCAAAGTAAAACAAATAAAATGCTTAACGTTTATGCCCAATATGCTAAAGAAATGGGCAGAAGCACTTTT
>JBILFS010000141.1:0-5726 GCA_044351455.1 Paludibacter sp.
ATGATGATACACAGGTCTCGGGTGACTGAGAAAAATTCAAATCAGTTGCCTGAAGTGATGCTGAAAAGGCAGGGTGGGCGGCCTCAAAAAGACCCCGCAAATGCGAAAAAAAAGATTGAGCATTTTTGCTTAAATAACACATTAGAAATCAACGACTTAGTTAGTCTGATATGGGACTGACGGGGCTGTGCTGTGCCGGGGGTGTAATGCCGGTTTGTAAGCATTTATTCCTGTTTTTTCATGCCTGGTTAACGTTATAAAAATCGACAATTTTCCGTACGTATGAAGAACAATCAGGATGAAAACGAGTTCCGTATTTTGCTGCAGGAAGAGTCGTTCAGCAAAAGGGAGTTCTGGGAGTTTCACTGGTTGCACAGGAAATGGATTTTTATATCCATCATCTTTTTTGGGATTGCCGGATTTGTTTTTGTGAATTTTCAATCGCCTTTGTCAACGTATAAAGCATTGATTCTTATCAAAGACCCGGCAACGCGACAGGCAGAGATGGCATTGTTCAGCGACCAAAGTTCGCGGCGTTTGAATTCACGAACGGGTTACAGATCCACTTCCCGAACTGCTTATAGCACGCAGAGTTTTGTCGAAAATGAAGCTTTAGTCATTCACTCCGGCATGTTGATGGAAAGATTGGCGATGCAACTTAACCTCCACACAACTTATGCTACCCGCAGTGGATTACATCAGCAGGAGATTTTTCGTGATGCACCCTATGAAGTAAAACTCGACTCAGCTGCTTTGTATCGCCTGGAAGATGAGTTAAAATTGACGGTTCAAAAGCACGGAGATTTAATCAGAATCAGGGGTGAATACCTCCAAACCGAATTTGATATCGAAGTAGCTCATTTGCCTGTAGTTTTGAAAACATCAGCAGGCTTAGTCAGTATCAACGCATTGACAGGGAACAGTTACAGCAATAAGAAAATTTATATCCGGATTGTTCATCCCGAAACAGTTGTACGACGTCTCTTAGAGCATGAAATCAAAACGGAGATTAACAAGAATTCGGATGATATTGCACTGTTTTACAACACAGGAAACCCCGCCAAGGGCAGGGAAGTTTTGAAAACGCTCATCGAATTGTACAACATACAGGCTATTGAGCAAAGCAATCAGACTGCCGTGAATACCGGTATCTTTCTTCGCGAAAGAATTGCCATTCTCTCGGGAGAACTTGGAAAGGCAGAAAGTGAGATTCAGCAATTCAAACAACTGAACGAGATATTTGATTTTCCGGAACATACCCGGTTGTTCATCCAGGGACAGGCTGATTATTACAATAATTTGGTAAATGTCGACCTGCAATTGCAGCAAACCGATTATATCAGCGAATACCTGCGCAAAGATGTTTTGCTGAAACAGTTAATTCCCATGTCGAAAGAAATACCGGCAGGATTGGCAATGGTGATATCGGGATACAATCAGTTGGTGCTGAAAAGAAATCAGTTGCTCGAAGGTACTTCCGACAATAATCCGGCACTTCTGAAAGTGAACCGACAGTTGGAAAGTACGAAAAAGGCCATTCAGGAGCAACTCATAGCCATGCGCAAGTCGCTACAGATTCAGTGGGACAAGCAATGGAAGGAAAACAGGTATCAGAAACAGAAGTTGTCGGCACTTCCCGAACAGGAAAAGGATTACTTATCCATTAAAAGACAACAACTGGTGAAAGAGGGTATTTATACCTATTTGTTGAAAAAGAAAGAGGAGACAGAATTGAGTCTGGCAGCTGTAAGTAATCAGGCAAGGGTGTTAAATGCTCCAATGCTCCACCAGCGAATATCTCCGAATATCCCGCTTACCATGGGGATATTTCTGTTAGCGGGTTTGCTGATACCAGTGTCGGCATTGCATCTCAGGAGATTTTTCAATCATCAGGTTACCAACAGGAAAGAAGTGGAAATGATAACTCCGGTACCTGTTATTAGCGAGTTGACACACCAGGACAGTCAGGATTCGTTTGTTGATCACAACAGCAGTATCGATTCCAATGCCGAATTATTGCGACTGCTTCGCAACAAAGTTCAGATGGCATTGATGGACACCCAAAGCAAGGTGATACTTGTTAGTTCCACGCAACCGGGTGAGGGTAAAACCTTTGTGAGTCTTAATTTAGCCATTTCCTTTTCGCTTACAGGCAAAAAAGTGCTCTTGATGGGTATGGATTTGCGTAAGCCGATGTTGGCAAGTCATTTTGGAATACGTGCCAAAGAAGGAATTTCTTCCTTTCTTGCAGGAACAACAAGCGACATTGCCAAACTGATACATCAGGTGAAAAAACAACCGCATCTGCATGTCATGCCCGGCGGAATCATTCCCCCGAATCCGAACGAACTGATTGGTGGGGAGAGATTAGAACAACTGATAGAACAACTGAAATCACAATACGATTATATCATCGTCGATTCGGCGCCGGTAGGTGTGGTATCCGATACCTTCCTCCTGAGCCGGATTGCTCATATGACCCTTTATATTGCACGGGCCAACTATTCCGATAAACGCAACATTGCTTTTCTGAACAGGATTTGGCAGGAACAGAGTTTGAAGAACCTTTACCTGGTTATCAACGACGTAAGTTTACATGCCACAAAATACGGATATTCATAAACAATAATAGAATTAATTGAAAAATAAACTCCGGTAATGCCGGACAAAAAGACAAACAATATGCAAGACAAAGCAAACGGGTATTATCCCGAAGATGAAAGAGAAGAAGCGATTAACTGGCGGGAGTTGATTGAGAATTATCTGATTCACTGGAAGTGGATTGTCGCTTCGGTTATCGTGTTTCTCATTGCCGGTGGCATTTATTACATGAAACAACCGAAAACTTACGAGTTTAAAGCGCAGGTGCTGGTAATCGACCCCAACAGTCAAATGACTGAGATGTCGATACTCAAAGAATTGAACAACATCGGTTTTTCGTCGAGAGGTTCCAAAAGCATCACCAACAACGAAGAGCTGGTGATGAAATCCGGGCTTATCATGAGTCGGGTTGTGAATGAGTTGAAACTACACACCAAATACTACTACAAAAACCGTTTGAGAATTGAAGAGATTTACAATCAAACGCCTTATTTAGCAGATTGCGATAGTGCAGCACTGGCATCTATCGATGGTGGTATTTCGCTCAGTATCAGCAGGAAAAATGACAAATACATCATTGAGGGAAGTATCAACAAGACACACGTAGAAAAGGAAATCAGTATTCTTCCGGTAACTTTTAAGGCAGGAAAAGGCATGCTAACCCTGTACAAAACACCGGATAAGACCTTTGCAGATGAAAAAATCTACATCAGTGTCAGCAATCCCGAGGCAGTTACCAAATCGATGATTAACGGCAATCTGAAGACAGAAGTGAATAAACTCTCCGACGACATCAAGCTGACCTGTACTGCCGGTCATCCGCAAAAAGGAAAAGACATTCTGAACCTGTTGATCCGCTTTTACAACAAAGATGCGGTTGAGCAAATCAATCAAACGGCCAGTTTCTCCTCGGTATTTATCGACGAAAGGATGAAAATCCTGAATAATGAGTTGAACGAAGTGGAGAAGAACATCGAGAGTTACAAGAAAACCAATGAGTTGACTGATGTAAAATCCAACGCATCCATCTTCCTGCAGGCCAATTCGGAATATTACAACAAACTTATCGAAGTTGAGATACAGATGGAGTTGCTCAATGAAATTCAGAAATATGTTACCAATGAAAAGAACCGCTACAAGTTGATTCCGGATATCGGGTTGGCCGACAGAGGTTTGGTACAGATTATCGGGGAATACAACAAGATTTTGCTGCTGCGTCAGGAGATGTTGCAGGGAACATCGGAGGGCAACCCGGCACTGAAGAAAGTTAATCTCCAGTTATCCGACACCCGTGATGCTATTTTTTCGGCCATGGCCAATTCGAAGAAAGCCATTCAGATTACAATGAATGAAATTCAAACACAGAACAACATTCTGAAATCCAAGTTGAAAGACATACCGCAGCAGGAAAGAGAATTTCTCGATATCCAGCGTCAGCAACAGGTGAAAGCCGGTTTGTATGTGTTTTTATTGCAGAAACGTGAAGAAGCCTCGTTGAGTATGGCCATCGCCACCAGCAAAGCCAGGGTGTTGAACAGTCCGGAGTTGATCGGACAAGTTTCGCCCAAACTGAGAATAACGATGGGTATCTTTTTAGTTTTGGGACTCTTACTCCCTATCGGATTTCTTTTCGTGCGCAACTTGCTGAACACCAGAATTGTGAACCGAAGCGATGTGGAAAAACTGACTGATATCCCCGTGATTACCGAGTTGGCGCACAATAATATGCCCGATCCATTGTTTGATCATCATTCCAATGACATTTCCAACGCTGAGTTGTTCCGGTTATTGAGAGCCAAGTTGCAGTTTATTTTAGACCAACCAAAAGAGAAAGTGATATTGGTTACCTCTACCCAGCCCGGTGAAGGGAAAACCTTTGTGAGTGTGAACCTGGCTGTTACCCTTTCGATGATGGAAAAGAAAGTGTTGCTGGTAGGATTAGACCTCCGCAAGCCGATGGTTGCCAGGATTATGGGCATTGAATCAAAAGAAGGTATAACCAATTACTTAGCCGGTCAGACTACTGATTACAAGAAGCTCATTCACAGTTTGAAGGAATATCCCGGATTAGATGTATTACCGGCAGGTGTTATACCGCCCAATCCGAATGAATTATTAGTGAAAGACAGGTTCATCACCCTGTTTGAGAGTTTGCGTGCCGGTTACGATTATATTATATTGGATACTGCACCTGTGGGAGCCGTTTCTGATACCTATGTAGTAGATAAAGTAGCCGATGTATGTTTGTATGTATGTCGTTCGGAATTCTCCGACAAACGCAATATTGAATACGTAAACAGGTTGAGTCGCGAAAAAACCCTGAAGCGCATCCATCTGGTAATCAACGATGTGCAGTTTGAGTCGAACAAATACGCCTATTACCGCAGGTATGGTTACGGTTACGGCTATGGTTATGGTTACGGGAAGAAGTAAATAGGCTCGGGCTGAAGCAGATTATATCCCTCACCTTCGGTTCGGGATGACAGACGCGTTACGTTGTGTATACCCATCGCCCACCATCCCTGAAATGCGATGCTTTAAGCACGACGGGTTCGATGGGCGTTGGTGCGAAGGGTTCGATAGACCTACGTGAGCCGGAAGCGGATATTCAAAGCTATAACGATAGATGCAAGCCAGTGGAGGCAAATGCCCTGTAAGGGCTTAATATCGGTAACCCCGGGTGAAGCCCGGGGATGAAGGAAGGAAGTAAGATACCTTTCCTCTCTCTCCTGCGAGCTGCGAAGCAGCGAGTTGTACAAGTACCAAACTATGGCGCAACAATCTGAAGAAATTCGAGCCATGATGTTACTGAACGAAAGGTGCAAATTCCTCAAAGTTTGATTTATGCAGTGTTTTGAGGAATTTTATATATTTTTGAAGTTGATTTTGTTGTTCGGGATGACACAGCGGTGTGCACTTGAAAGTAAAGACGATTTAAAGATTCATAAACCAAAAATGGATAGTATCAGAGATATTCTAAGTTATAAGCTTATTACAGACAACAGGTTCTGGTCTAACGACACAACTGATGTTAAACAGATTCCTGATGAAATTCTTATTGAGAAAACCCTTGTATATCTGGATATTGAAGACATTAATCAGCTATTTAAGATTTTTTCAAAAAA
>JBILFS010000142.1:0-5691 GCA_044351455.1 Paludibacter sp.
GCTGGCTATTACTGGTTTATTGAAACAAAAGGCAGTGTTTGGCAAACCACTTTGAGATGCTTGTCTGTGTGGAGCAACAACTGCCATACATGAATTAATCAGTCCGGCAAGGTCTGCATCGTTCAGGAATTCATCAATAAGTATTATATTTTTATTTTTTACAAGTTGAGAAAGTCTATTGGCATCCTTTCCAGCAATTACGAATTTATGATTTGTGTGTTTTTCGGAGATTAGGTTGGCAGCTTTAACAAAAATGTCAGCACCTTTGTAGTCTCTTACATAACCAAAAAATAAAAAATAGGGTGAATCGATTTGAAAATTACCCTTCCCTGTATATGGGAAAATTTCAAAATTGCCAAATGGAATAACTTTGTAATGATTGTACTTATATAAATCGAAAAAAGCACCTGCAACGTTTTCTGAATGAAAAATAAAACCTGCTTTTCTGATTATTGCAGTTTTAATCATCAATTGCATGATATAGCTGTTGATTTGGTCTTTGCCGGGAATGATCTTCCTTTTATTGATTCTTCCAAAGCCAATCTCGTGCAGTGAAATGAATATTTTTTTATGTAGTCCGGAGAAGAAGAATAACAGATAGTAAAGATTAAAACCTATCAAATGAACTACATCCGGATTTTGATTTTTTATCGTTTTTGCTAAGTGTCTGACAGCAAGAATGTTTTTAATTATTTTATTCCCAAGGACAGTTATGAAGGTGCGATTTATCAAATCCCCCAAATATTTGACTAAGTAATGTTTTTTTTCTTTATCGGCATTGGAAAAAGACAATATGTTGTTGTGTTCAACATTAAGTCCACTGATATCAAAATTGGATGGACAAATAAAATTGGATGAAAATAGAGCATAAAAACTAACATCTGCAAATTGAGTCATATGTTTTGCAAGAGGTAATGAAGTTTCAAAAAAAGCTGTAGATACTATTACTACTTTTTTCATATTAAACCCTTTTTGCCATTTTACCAAATTTTTTAATATTGGTCAAATTAATAATTCCAATCTCTCTGATTATTGAGTTGTTCTGAATGAGTATAAGGGATTTTCCTATGTATAAATAAAACCAGAATAACGGAGTGTTAAAAAACCCCCAACTGAAACATAATAAAACAAACATCAATAACAGATATTTGTCAGATTTAAACAAACTATTTGTAAAAAAGATAAACAAGAACAAACCAATTAAACCGGTTTGTATCGTGATAGTTGAATATATATTGTTTACGCCACCACGTCTTTTTTTATCTTTGAGGTAATTGTATTTCATGGGTACCCTAATCTTTTGATAGTAATTAGCTAATTGCCCCATCCCAATGCCTGTAGCAGGATGTTTTGTGACAACAAAGGCTGCGTACTCAAAAGGTGCAATCAGTCGCTGGTTACCGGAAGTGTCCTCAAGTTTTGATGCAGTAGTTGCACGTTCAACAATGCTTTCATTTAAAAAATCTACCTGAACAACAATAACAAAAACAAATAGCAAAGCGATAATTGCTATAAAAATTCGTTTCACATAGTTAATAGCAGGATTTAATACTTGTTTCTTAAATGTAAACATTAAAATCAGAAATAATAGTATAGTGAATCCTACTAATGACATTGAAATTAGCAAGTTGATAAATACTAATACTCTTGTCAAATTTGCGAGTTTAATGCCTGATGTTAAGCTTTGATATTTAAATATAAGGATTAATGAGGTTCCTAAAAAGATTGATAAATGTGCAGGTTCATTGAAAATCGAACTAATCCTGGTTGTAAACTTGGGAATAAACTCAGTAGAAGTTAATTGAGAAACACGAAAATCAGGCTTGACATTTAATTGTATTAAGAAAAATTCAATGATTCCAATAATTGATATTGCTATTGTAACATAAGTTAAGTGCAAGAAGAAAGTTTTCAGCCTGTTGTATTTGATAAGATAGAAAGGTATAGTCAGAAAACCAACAAAGTATAATAACAATCTGAAAGTGTTGTTCAAATAGGATGAGGTTGAGAAATAATTTCTACCTGTGTAAAAAATTAAACAAATTAATACCCAGACAGTAAACAGTGTTATAATAAAAGCGTTCCTGTCGTATTTTATGTTTTTAACTGTAAAAACCGACAATATTATTAAAACGAAACTGAATATCTCTGCAACAGACATACTATTGAGAATTTTCATCTCAAACAGAGAAATCATATAAGAGAATAATGCAGGCATCATTTAAGTTTTTCAGTTGTTAGACAAGTGTCCTTCAATTGTGACAATAGTTTTTCGATAACAGAATCAATTGCATGATTATTTTTTATGTACTCATAGCATTTTACTCCGGTTTCAGCTTCAATATTAAGAAAATTATTTAGAAGTTGATCCATGTTCAATAATTTTTCCTTATTTGTAAGCATAGTTTTCTCAACTGCCAAATCGAAATGATTAATATTGTAAACCCAAACATATCTGTTCTTTAATCCGGAAATTTCGAGAGAAGGTGTACGAAGAAAGACCGTTGGGATGCCCATTCCTGCACTTTCCAAAGCAGACGTTCCCACTGCAAAAGATAAATCTATTTTATTACTAAAAAAATGATCCAGTTCATTTCCTCTAATAACACCATGCAATTCAAATGTTTCAGGTTGTGTGGCACAGATTTCCTCAATTTTGCCAATGTGTGTGCCACTTCCGATTATGTGAAGTTTCAATTTAATGCGATTGTTTTTGTTGTAATCAATAATATCATGCATCAAATCCGCACAAATCAGATATTTATCTGCATCAAGCCGACCCAAGTAAGAACAATGTATGGTTTCTGATTCAAAGTTGTTTTGACGACTAACCAAACGCTTCAATTCAACTGGAATTGGAATTAATACCGGATCATGGGTTATTCCAAAAAAGAGTTTATTAAAATTAAAATTGTAATCGCACATAAACACAACACCTTGAGAATCCAGTGCTTTGTACAAAAAATTTCGAATTTGTTTAAAAGTTTTTGCTCTGAAAATCGAACAATATAACCGGAACAATTCATGTCCAAGTAAAGTAATCAGCCTGTGATGCCCAAAATGAACGATCAAATTATGTGGATGATCATCCCAAAACAGCAGCTTAACTTTGTCGTCAAATAATTGATTGGCTTTGTATAGGTGTAATAATGATGTTACACAATACTCAGCATCAATTTTGATTTGATTTCCGGGCAAATAGGGGTTAAGTTTGAAATCAACCTTTTTATCTCTGAGCAATCTGACCATTGTACCATCCTGATAATCAATAATCTCGACTTCGAAACCTCTGCTAACAAGAATTTCTGTAATTCTTGCATACATTACTTCAACGCCACCGATTTTGTTGCTTGGGAAAAAAAAGGCAATTTTTGTCATAAACTTAAATCCTGTTTTTGTAAAAGGAATTGAATCCTGAAATTGCAATCCATTCTTTAACAGATTTTAAAAAAAAGGCATAATCATATGGAATGCTTTTTGCGATTGATTCAGGCATGTTTTCAAGTTTATAGCCCTTTTCATTCATGAAAACCTTTACCTGATCGTACTCCGTCAAATCTGTATATTTTGAAGTTTTCCCTGTTTTTTTATTTAGTTTTGATTTCATATTTGTTTTGGCTCCTTTTACGCCAAAGAAATCAAGCATTTTAAGAATAACATTATTAAAGTAACGGCCCTTATAAAGCATTGGTATTGTAAAAGAAATCAAGGAGCTTTTGATATGTTTGAGATCGCTTTTCAAAGTAGGTTTTACCTCATCCACGCTTTCAATATCCCATTTCACTACCGGAAATTCAAAATTCATATTTAAATCATTGATGATTTGATTCCATGGAATATTGCCAAACTCACAACAGTTCATTACCGATGTTTTCAATTCTTTATAATTTGCCAGATTGATAATTGTCTCGGACAAGTTTCCAACATAAGTTGAATTACTGGGGTAATTGTCTTTATGACCTGTAATTGGAAGACCTTCAGTTAGATTTTTCAAAATTGTATTAACCCATGGAGAGCCCGGACCAACAATATTCCCCGAACGAAGTATTGCAACAGGAACTTTTGTTTCTGAAGATAATTTCATAAAAGCAGATTCCGCAAAACTCTTCGCATAGTAGTAAGTGTTGTTTTTCACAACTTTTACTTTGCTCCATGGTTTTTGGTCAAGTGATAACACAATACTACTAACATGGATTATTCTTTCGACTTTATTCTTGTTGGTTAGCTGACTGATGTCATCAATAATTTTTTTATTTTGCAGTTTTGTATCTGAATACGAATCGCCCATCGAGTATGCCAGGTTAATGATGATTATATCTTCATTAACAACTGATGAAATGTCGTTGGATAAATAAACCTGATCGAATCTGAAAAAAACTGATTTCGTCTGGTTTTTGGTGATAATTGTTATTTTTGAATCCGGTTCTTTTTTCACCAAAGCATGAATCAGGAAAATCCCCACATAGCCGGCTCCGCCAAAAATAATATAATGTTTTTTATTCTTCGATATTTCCATACTGACTAAAATATTTTTCAAATGAATGAACGGTTCTCTTCTGAATTACCTGATCTAAAAATTTAACTGAAGGGAATACTGTATCAACATCAATATTGAAAATTCCTGTAATGTCATTTCCCGTTTTGAATTTATGAATTACATTTTCCCATAGTTTGTCAAAAACAATCTCAAATTGAGGCGCAGCAATATCAGGATCAGTAATATCATAATGATAACTAAATGCTCCTTTGTTTATAATTACTTGTTTGCCATATCCTGAATCAGTTGATAGAACAGTACCATTTTCAAATTTGATTACCATTTTATTCATTAGCAGGATATTCCGGCTTAAACTAATATTTATTTTAACTTTCTGGTCAGATGTTATGAATTTGCTTGAAATATTATTAGAGAGATATTCAAAGTCCACTTTGCTTTCAAGAAGTTGAATTTGTTCGGGCTTATAACCACTGTCTTTCATTATCATAAGTAAATAATCATAAACATGAGAACCAATGTCGTGAACGACACCCATATCCCTGGTGTTATTTTTATTCATATAATTACTTTCAGTTACCCAACTGAATATCCCGCCTTCAAAGATGTTGATTTCTACAGGATTACCAAAAACCTTTTCTTGTAAAAATCGTCTTGTTAAGGATAAATTAGGGAAAAATCTACGAGTTTGAGTAACATAAATCCGAATGTTTCTGGATGCAGCTTCTCTTATTATTTCAGATGCTGTTTCTTCGTCAAAACTTAAAGGTTTTTCAAAAACTATATCCATTCCTTTATCCTTGATAGCGTTAAACACATCTATTCTTACTGAAGGCGGAGTCGCTACAAAACACAAATCACATCCTTCAATTTTTGACGCATCTGTTAAAGGTATAGCGTTAATTTGTGAAGCAATTTTACTTACAAGTTGTTCGTTTCTATCTACAACATATTTAATTTCAACGCCATCCTGATTTTGTAATGCAGGGAGATGGAAAGTTTGAAATATTTTACCAACACCTACTACGCAGATTTTTACTGACATATAATGAGTTTGTTTGTTAAATTGAAAAAATCATTTTATTGAATCAATATAGCCAAGATAATCCTCATATTCGCGGATATAATCCTGTTCGTTGTATGGGTGTGAAGCCAATACAAGACATATTGAACCTGATGAGAACCCCTTTTCTGCT
>JBILFS010000143.1:0-5613 GCA_044351455.1 Paludibacter sp.
ACTGAAATCTTTGTTTGATATTCTGAAAAGATCAGCTAAACAACTCGAAATGCTGATGCGCTTTCTTGATTTATCCGGATTCTTAAGAAAAGGTGAAAAAACGGAGGTTTCTACTGAGGATCTGACCAAAAAATCAGGACTAAGTGCATCGATATTAAAATCATTGGCAGATAAAGGGATACTCGAAATTTATCTGAAGGAAACCGGTCGGCTAAAATTTGTACCACAAAAACTTAAACAACCATTTCAGTTGAATGATTCTCAACAAAATGCCTATATTTCCATCTTAAATCAATTTGCTGAAAAGCAGGTGGTACTTTTGCACGGAATTACTTCGAGTGGAAAAACTGAAATTTATATTCATCTTATCAGGAAAGTTTTAGCTGAAGGCAAACAGGTTTTATATCTTGTTCCGGAAATTGCACTCACTACGCAGTTAACGACCAGATTATTGCAGGTTTTTGGTCAGGAACTGGGTGTTTATCATTCGGGATATTCAGATAATGAGAGGGTTGAGATATGGAATAATCTGTTAAAGGATAAAGGATTTAATATCATCATTGGTGTCAGGTCTTCTGTTTTTCTTCCTTTCCGCCAGTTGGGATTAATCATTGTGGATGAAGAACATGACAGCAGCTATAAACAGAACGACCCTGCACCAAGATATCAGGCCAGAAATGCTGCTATTGTGCTGGCCTCTATGCATGGTGCTAAAACTTTGCTGGGGTCAGCTACGCCTTCTATAGAGAGTTCTTTTAATGCCAAAACCGGAAAATATGGTTTCTCATTTTTAAATCAACGGCACGAAGAAATTCAGCTTCCGGAATTTTTGCTGGTTGATATGAAAAATGCGTATAAAAAGAAACAAAATGAGGGTCATTTTTCTGATGAACTCATTTCAAAAATCAGTGAGAAACTTGCGAATAAAGAGCAAATCATTCTTTTTCAGAACCGTAGGGGTTATGCTCCCATGCTTGAATGTCTCACTTGTGGGTATGTCCCCAAATGTAAATCCTGTGATGTCAGTCTGACACTTCATGCTTCATTTAATTCGCTCAACTGCCATTATTGCGGATATTCGGAACCCATTCCGATGATTTGTCCGTCGTGCCATTCAAAGTCACTTAAAACCAAAGGCTTTGGAACTGAAAGGATTGAAGATGAGCTGAAATTGATTTTCCCGTCTGCCAGAATACAGCGAATGGATATGGATACGACCCGAAGCAAGAATGCGTATCAGAAAATTCTTACTGCTTTTGGTGAGCAGAAAACTGATATTTTAGTTGGAACTCAAATGGTTACCAAAGGACTTGATTTCGATAATGTAAGTTTGGTTGGGGTACTGAATGCGGATAACATGTTGCATTTTCCTGATTTCAGAGCTCATGAAAGGGCTTTCCAAATGATTACGCAGGTGAGCGGGAGGGCTGGCAGGAAAAATAAAAGGGGACAGGTTGTATTGCAGACTTCTTCTCCCGAACATCCTGTTATTCAGCAGGTCTTATCTCACGATTATCAATTGATGTTTGATACACAATGTGCTGAAAGAAGTGCATTCCGGTATCCGCCTTTTTACAGGCTGATTCAGATAATTGTCAAACATAAGGAGAGTCATATTGCCCAACAGGCATCTGTACGATTGTTTCAAAGTCTTTCCGAACAGCTTTCGGGCAGGGTTCTCGGACCGGTTATTCCTCCTGTTTCACGCATTCAGAACTATTATATCCGGCATTTGGTGCTGAAAATAGAAACGGATGCATCGCATCTGAAGGTTAAAGAGTTTGTTGCTGCATGTCTGAGAAATCTGATGCAGGAAAATCCTTATAAATCACTAAAAATAAACATTAATATTGATCCTGAATAATATGGAATATTTATATTTAAGAACAATTGATTCAACCAATAATGAGTTGAAAAATTTATTGAAACAAGATCAGATACCCGAGTTTTTTGCAGTAAGAACCAGCTATCAGACTGCCGGGAGAGGGCAGACCGGTAATACATGGGAATCTCAGGATAGCAAGAATTTGTTATTCAGCTTTTTTATTCAACCGGAAGAAATTGCTGTAGATAAGCAGTTTGTCATCTCTGAAATGATTTCACTGGCTATCGTTGAATCTATCAGGAAAATCACAAGAAAAAACTTCAATCCTCAGTTGTTGAAAATTAAATGGCCCAATGATATTTACTATGGCGACCAAAAACTCGGAGGTATTCTCATTGAAAATTCATTAAAAGGAAATAAAATAATGACGTCAGTGATTGGATGCGGAATCAATGTAAATCAGAAAATATTTACTTCTGATGCACCCAATCCTGTTTCAATCAGTAATATCACCGGATTGCCAACACGTAAGGTGCTTTTAATGGATAATATTATCAGCATTTTTAAAGACATTTACTTTAATTCTTCTGAAAATAAAATTCATCAACAGTATCTTGAAAACCTATACAGATTGCAGGAATGGCATCAATTCAGAAATGAAGCAGGTGAATTTACTGCTAAGATTATCGAAGTAAAGTCAGATGGGGCATTGGTACTCGAAACAAAATCGGCCGAAATAAGAAATTATTATTTTAAAGAAATCGAATTTGTAATCAATCCCTGATTTCCTCGTATTCAATGTATTCGCCTTCATTGTTGTCGAAAATCTTCTTTTTCTTCTTCCCGGATGTTTTTGTACGGGAATTATTTCCCGGAAAATCCTGATTTTGGTTCTGACTTCTTTTTCCAAATCTGAAAAGATTTCTAAGAAAGTTCAGAACCAAAAACAGAACGAGCAGAAAAATGCTCAGTCCGAATATCAATATAAATATGACTACGCTCATTGAAACTGATTATACTTTACTGACTTTTACAACAACATTATATTCTTCGAAATCCAAATCACTTCCATCCGAAATTTCTTTTACAAGTACAAGAGAATCCGCAAGGGTTTGTGAAGTGATATAGTCCTTATGACTTAACACTGCATGATTTATAGCTTCTGATTCTAAAATCTCAATCCTGATTCTGTCTGTAATTTCCAAACCGGATGATTTTCTGATGTTCTGAATCCTGTTAACCAATTCCCGGGCAATTCCTTCCTGAAGTAAATCATCTGTAACTGTTATGTCCAGAGCAACAGTTAATTTACCCTCATTGGATACCATCCAGCCCGGCATATCTTCTGTGATAATTTCTACATCTTCTGGTATAATTTCTATCACCTCATCGCCAATATTCAGCACATATTTACCATCAATTTCCAAAGCTTTAATTTGTTTGTTGTCAAATGCGGATAAAACATTGGCCAGTTCTTTCATCAATTTACCATATTTTTTTCCTAATACCTTAAAATTGGGCTTCAGTTTTTTAACAACATTGTCCATGTCAGTTCCTGAAGGAATTACTTCCAGTTCCTTGATATTTACTTCAGTTTTGATTAAATCTGCAATATATGAAATTTGACCAAAGGAAACATCATCCCAGGCAGGAATAACGGCTTTTGATAGTGGTTGACGAACTTTCTTCTCTGCTTTTTTTCTGAGAGCCAGTATCATCGAAGAGGTCTGCTGAGCAAGATCCATACAAGCTTCTAAGTTTTTATCAATTACTGAAGCATCATATTCCGGGAAGTATGCCAGATGCACAGACTCTGCATTGTCTTTACCGGTAACTTTGTTTAAGTCGAGGAAAAGCTGATCAGCAAAAAATGGTGCTATTGGAGCCATCAAACGGGAAACAGTTTCAAGACAAGTGTACAAAGTCTGATAAGCCGCAATTTTATCCGAATCAAAAGAACCACCCCAGAATCGTTTTCTGTTCAAACGAACATACCAGTTACTCAGGTTTTCACCAACAAAATCTGAAATAGCCCTTCCGGCTCTTGTAGGTTCATAATTTTCATAATGTTCCTTTACTTCTTTAATCAGGGTGTTGAGCAGTGAAATAATCCAGCGATCAATTTCGGGCCTTTCTTCCAAAGGAATATCGTTTTCCTGATAAACGAACTTATCCACATTGGCATATAAGGCAAAGAATGAATATGTATTATAGAGTGTACCAAAGAATTTTCTTCTGACTTCCTCAATTCCTTCCACATCAAATTTCAGGTTATCCCAGGGAGAGGCATTGGTCATCATATACCAACGCAGTGGGTCAGAGCCATATTTATCAATCGTAGAGAAAGGATCTACGGCATTTCCCAATCGTTTCGACATTTTATTGCCGTTTTTATCTAATACAAGTCCGTTGGATATTACACTCTTAAATGCCACAGAACCTCTGATCATGGTGCTGATAGCATGGAGCGTAAAGAACCATCCACGGGTTTGATCAACCCCCTCAGAGATGAAGTCGGCAGGATAGAAATCTCCTGACTCAACCATTTCCCTGTTTTCGAAAGGATAATGAAGTTGCGCAAAGGGCATCGCTCCGGAATCAAACCAAACATCAATCAAATCAAGCTCGCGTTTCATCGGTTTTCCTGTAGGTGAAACCAAAACGATATTGTCTACATAAGGACGATGCAGGTCGATATTCTCAACAGCGTAATTTTCGGCAGTATACACACCAGGTTTGAAATTTTTAAAAGGATTTTCCGACATGAAACCAGCTTTTACAGCTTTTTCAATTTCTGTCATTAATTCTTCCATTGAACCAATGCATATCTCCTCTGTTCCTTCTTCATTTCTCCAGATAGGAAGCGGTGTGCCCCAATACCGGCTACGACTCAGGTTCCAGTCCTGAAGATTTTCCAGCCATTTACCGAAACGTCCTGTGCCGGTCGACTGAGGTTTCCAGTTGATGGTGTTATTTAACTCAATCATTTCATCCCTGCAAGCTGTTGTTTTTATAAACCAGCTATCGAGCGGATAATAAAGCACCGGTTTGTCGGTTCTCCAGCAATGTGGGTAGGTGTGGACATGTTTTTCAATTTTAAATGCCAGTCCCTGTTGTTTCAGCATCACACAAAGATCAATATCCAATGTGGTAACTTCAGCAGTATCCCCGGAATTTGTAGGAACAGGAGCCGTTTCATAGGCATTCTTTACAAATCTGCCTGCAAATTCCTGATATAAATCCACTGTAACTGCATTTTTAATGAATTCCGGCTGAAGGTCGTCCAGCGCATAGAATTTTCCACTTCTGTCGACCATCGGTTGTCGGTTTCCATCTTTGTCGGTCAATAACATAGGAGGAACACCATGAACTTTGGCAACACGGTCATCATCCGCACCAAATGTAGGCGCAATATGCACAATACCGGTTCCATCTTCAGTTGTTACAAAATCGCCGGTAATTACACGAAAAGCACCTTCACCGGGATTGATCCAGGGAATGAGCTGTTCATATCCAATACCAGCAAGTTCACGACCTTTACAACTTCCCAAAACAGAGAAAGGAATATTTTTATCCCCCGGTTTGTAGTCTTCAAATTTCAAATCAGCATTTTTGGGATTGAAAAGAGAATTCAACAGATTTGCTGCCAGGATTAAAGAAACAGGTTCACCCGAATACGGATTAAAGGACTTAACCAATACATATTCAATCTCTGGTCCAACACATAATGCGGTATTGGAAGGTAAAGTCCATGGGGTAGTGGTCCACGCTAAGAAAAATATGCTTCC